>JAKEHF010000103.1 GCA_022615295.1 Actinomycetota bacterium
CTTGCGAGGAGGTCCTTCTTCAGGGTCTCGTTCTCAGTAGCCGCCTCGATGACGATGTTGCGGTCGGCCAGGGCTTCGAGGTCGGTCCCCACCGTGATCCGGCCCCTGATCTCTTCCCGCTCCTCGTCATTCAGCTTCCCTCGCTCGACGGCGCGGCTCAGCGACTTCTCGATGCGACCCAGGGCCGCCTCCGCCGCCGTGGGGTCGATCTCGTGGACCCTGACCGGATAGCCGGCCCTGGCGGCCACCTCGGCGATCCCCGACCCCATGAGACCCCCACCTACCACACCGACACTGGTCACGGCTGCTCCTCGAATAGCGGAAATACCATGATGGCACCAGCAGTTACCCTCCTCCCCGGACATGTCCTACGACCACAGGGCCATCGAAGCCAAATGGCAGAAGCGTTGGGAGACGGAGTCGACGTTCGAGGTCACCGAGGACCCGACCCGGCCCAAGTTCTACAACGTCTGCATGTACCCCTACCCGTCAGGGGCCCTTCACCAGGGCCACATCAGGAACTACACCTTCGGTGACCTGCTCACTCGCTATAAGACGATGCGGGGCTTCAACGTCTTGTCCCCGATGGGCTGGGACAGCTTCGGTCTGCCCGCCGAGAACGCCGCCATCGAGAGTGGCGCCCACCCCCGAATCAACACCGAGAGCCAGATCGTCACCATGACCGCCCAGATCAAGGAGCTGGGGTCGATGTACGACTGGACCCGGGAGCTGGCTTCCCATGACCCCGCCTTCTATCGCTGGGACCAGTGGCTGTTCCTGGAGCTGTGGGACAGAGGTCTCGCCTACAAGGCAGAGGCTCCGGTCAACTGGTGTCCCAAGGATCAGACGGTGCTGGCCAATGAGCAGGTGATCGATGGTCTCTGCGAGAGGTGCGACACGCCGGTGATCCGACGCAACCTGGCCCAATGGTTCTTCAAGATCACTGATTACTCCGATCGGCTCCTCGCCGACCTCGAGGTTCTCGAGGACTGGCCGGAGCGGGTCCGGACCATGCAGCGCAACTGGATCGGCCGCTCCGAAGGTGCCGTGTTCACCATCGAGATCGAGGGCGGCGGCTCCTTCGACGTGTTCACAACCCGCCCCGACACCATCTTTGGCATGACCTTCTGCGTCCTCGCCCCCGAGCACCCCCTCGTCGAGTGGCTGATCGCCGGGGGCGAGCACGAGGCCGCGGTCCGGGATTACGTAGCCGCCTCGGCTCGGATCTCCGAGCTCGAGCGTCTGGCAGAGGGGGGAAAGACCGGGGTGTTCACCGGGGTCTATGCCATCAACCCCGTCAACGAGGCCCGGGTCCCCATCTACGTGGCCGACTACGTGCTCATGGGGTATGGGACCGGGGCCATCATGGCCGTTCCCGGACAGGACCAGCGGGACTGGGAGTTCGCCAGGATCCATGGCCTCGACATCATCCGCACCGTCGACCCGCCCGAGGACTGGGAGGGAGACGCCTATCTGGGTGACGGACCGACCATCAACTCGGGTCTCCTCGATGGTCTCTATCAGGACGATGCCAAGCGTCGCATCATTGAGTGGCTCGAGGAGCGGGGGATCGGGAAGGCCGAGGTCACCTATCGGCTTCGTGACTGGCTGATCTCACGTCAGCGTTACTGGGGTTGCCCCATACCGATGATCAACTGCCCGAACTGTGGTCTGGTCCCGGTGCCCAGGGACCAGCTCCCGGTGCTGCTCCCCGAGATCGAGGACTATCTCCCCAAGGGGATGTCGCCGCTCGCCGCCGATGAGGACTTCGTCAACACGACGTGTCCCCTGTGCGACGGCCCGGCACGGCGGGAGACCGACACGATGGACACCTTCGTCGACTCCTCCTGGTACTACTTTCGCTACGCCGACGCCCACAACGACGAGGCGATCTTCGACCCGGCCAAACCCGCTTACTGGATGCCCCTCGACCAGTACATCGGGGGCATCGAGCACGCCGTCCTCCATCTCCTCTATGCCCGGTTCATCACCAAGTTCCTCTACGACATCGGGCTGTCGACCGTGGAGGAGCCTTTCACGCGGCTCTTCACCCAGGGGATGATCACCCTGGGCGGGTCGAAGATGTCCAAGTCGAAAGGCAACGTCGTCGATCCGGTCGGTCTCTTCGCCAGCCACGGCGCCGACGCCCTCCGGCTCTTCCATCTCTTCATCGGCCCGCCGCCCGA
This sequence comes from Actinomycetota bacterium, assembly GCA_022615295.1. Taxonomy (GTDB): domain Bacteria; phylum Actinomycetota; class Acidimicrobiia; order Spongiisociales; family ZC4RG35; genus ZC4RG35. The sequence continues at coordinate 2,187 of JAKEHF010000103.1, forward strand.
CGACACCGCCTGGAACCCGAACGGTGTCGATGGCACCCGGCGCTTCCTCGAGAGGGTGTGGCGGACGGTTACCGAGGACCACATCTTCGCCGACCGCGCCGAGTCAGCGGAGGACCGGGAGCTGATGGGTCTCGCCCACAGGACGGTGCGCAAGGTGACCGAGGACATCGATCGCTTCCACTTCAACACGGCGGTGCCGGCCCTGATGATCCTGAGCAACGCCCTTGCCGACTACGTCGCCGGATCCCCGCGCAAGGAGGTGTTCGACGGGGTGGTCACGACGTTGCTCCTGCTTCTGTCGCCGATGACGCCCCATGTCGCCCATGAGCTCTGGGAGCGTCTCGGCTACGGATCGATGCTGGCCACCGAGCCCTGGCCCGACTGGGATGAGTCGCTGGCGCGTGAGGAGACAGTGACAATGGTGATCCAGGTCAACGGCAAGGTCAGAGACCGGATCAGCGTCTCCTCGGACATCGAACCCGGCGAGGCCGAACGTCTCGCCCTGGCCTCGGAGAAGGCACGGGCCTGGTTCGACGGCGGCCAGGTGGAGACCGTGGTCGCCAGACCGCCCCGTCTCGTCAACATCGTGGTCGGGTGAACGTCGGCCGCATCCTCGCCGACGCCGGCTACGACAGCGAGGAGTTGCGTGCGGAGCTTCATCCGGTGGTCATCGAAAAGGTCAAGGTGATGCCCGCATCACGTCTCGTGCGTGCGTTGTGGGGCAGCGACATCTCGGCGATGACGTTGGGGAGATTGGTCCTTGTCGCTCCCGCGGCCCTCAGCGGCGATCGCAAGACCCTGGGTCGTCTCATGGTCCACGAGCTGGTCCACGTGCGGCAGTGGACCGACTACGGAGTCGTCGGGTTCCTCCGTCGCTACCTCGGCGACTATCTCCGTGGCCGTCGCCAGGGGGCCGGCCACCGTCTCGCCTACCGGGCGATCCGTCTCGAGGCCGAGGCTCGCTCCGTTACCGCACGGTTCACCTGATCACTGCACGACGACGTCATCGAGCCCTGGCTCCGGCGGGGGGAGACGTGGGTCCATCTGCTCGAGGGTGCGGACGAGGATGCTGGAAACCACCAGGTTGCGGTACCACTTCCGGTCGCCAGGCACCACGTACCAGGGTGCGTACTCGGTGGAGGTCTGGGTTACGGCTTCCTCGTAGGCGGTTTGGAACGGATCCCAGAGGCGGCGGTCGTCGAGATCGCCACGGCGGAACTTCCAACGCTTCTCGGGGTCGTCGAGTCTCTTCTGGAGACGCACCCTCTGCTCCTCCTTTGAGATATTGATGAACACCTTGACGATCACGGTCCCCTCGTCGGCCAGCATCCTCTCGAACTGACGAATGTGCTCGAACCGTCGAGCCCATCTCTCCTCGGGCACCAGCCCGCGCACTCGAACCACGATCACGTCCTCGTAGTGCGACCTGTTGAAGATGGTGATCGTGCCCCGCTCCGGGGTGCGGAGGTGGACCCTCCACAGGTAGTCATGGGCGAGCTCCAGCTCGGTGGGGGCACCAAACGACCACACCCTCACTCCCTGGGGATTGACACCACTGAACACGTGGCGGATCGTGCCGTCCTTGCCCCCGGTATCCATCGCCTGGAGCACGACCAGCACCGCCCTCTGGCCCTCGGCCCAGAGATGACGCTGCAGCTCGGCGAGACGGGTCGTCATGGCTCCAAGGGCGCTCCTGCCCTCGTGCTTCCCCCCTTCGAAACCGATGCGCGCTGCGGGGTCGTGGTCGGCGAGACGGAAGGGCCGTTCGGTGCCCACAAGAAAGGGCGTCGTGTCGAGCATCCAGGCCACCCTAGGGGTTCAAACGCTGGTGCCGGTGCGCTAGGTATCGGTCATGGGGGAGACGAATCGTCGCCGGACAGCACTCTTCATGATCGTCGCCGGTGCCGGACTCGGTGTGGTGGTCGGTATCGGGCAACGGGAGCCCCCGCCGACCGGGCCCGTCCCGGAAGTCGTGATCCCGCCGACGATGATCGAGGTCCACGTCGGGGGTTGGGTGATGTCGCCGGGCGTGGTGTCGCTGCGTCAGGGGTCGATCCTCGCCGACGCGGTGATGGCCGCCGGTGGTTTCAAACCCGGGGCGACGACCGAGGCGGTCAACCTGGCTGCACCCCTAAGTGATGGCCAGCAGATCATCGTCCCCGGCCCGTCGTCCTCGGATCCCGTGGGAAGTGGTGGCACCGATGACGGTCGAATCTCGCTCAACACGGCGACGACGGACGAGCTCGAAGGGCTTCCCGGTGTGGGCCCGGTCCTCGCCGAGCGGATCGTCGCCTATCGAGAGCAGAACGGCCCCTTCACCGTTGTCGAGGACCTCCTCGGGGTGTCGGGGATCGGGGAGGCGAAGCTGGCCACTATCCGTGACCTCGTCACCGTGCCTTGAGACCACTCCATCCCGCCTTGCCTCCACCGGTGTCCTGGCCATGGCTCGTGGTGACGGCGACCGTCTGGCTGCTGATCGGGGTGCTCGGGGAGGAGCCTCCACCCACATCGCTGCCTGCCGGGCCGGCTGTGGTAGAGGGAGACCTGCTCACTGGTGAGATCACCGGGCCTTACGGATCCTGGGCCCTGCTCGACACGGGTCAGAGCCGTCTCCTCCTCGACCTAGGGTCCCCGGCCGGTCTCGTCTCCGGGTCGACGGTCAGGGTCGAGGGGACCTCCGACGGCGTCCCCGGAACCCTGGGCTCGGCGCGGTACGGGTCGACTCTCAACGTCGAGTCGGTGGTGACCATGGACGAAAGTCCTCTCATCGGGGCCGGCACCGCGGTGCGTGACCATGTGCTCCGCCGTCTCCAACCCCTCGCGGGGAGTCGTGCCCTACTCGCCGGATTCCTCATCGGCGACACAAGCGGCCTCGACCCCTCTGACACCGAGGCGATGCGTCTGTCGGGTTTGTCCCATTTCGTCGCCGTGAGCGGGTCCAACATTGCCCTCTTCCTCGGGCTCCTCGCCGTCGTCGCCGGGCCGCTCGCCTGGACGCCCCGGAGACGGGCGGTGATCGGGCTCCTTGGTCTTCCCGTCTATGCCGCGGCAACCCGTTTCGAGCCTTCGGTGATGAGAGCCTCGATGATGGCCGGGCTGGTCCTCGTCGGTCGGCTCCTCGGTCTCTTGCTCGAGGCGTGGCAGCTCCTGGCGTTGGCCGTCCTCATCCTCATCGTGGTCGACCCCGACCTCATCGGCAGCGTGGGGTTCCAGCTGTCGGTGGCGGCTACTGCCGGCGTCCTGGTCGGGGGGAGATGGCCGGTGCCAAGGGGGTTGCCTGCAAGGGCGCTGGCTGTCACCACCGGGGCCCAGCTGGCCGTGGCCCCCCTCCTTCTCGGCCACTTCGGCCAAGTGCCCCTTCTCTCGCCGCTGGTGAACCTGGTGGCTGCCCCCCTGGTGGCCACGGCGACAGTGACGGCCGCCGTAGGAGTGGCCGGGCTGACGCCCCTGACCGCAGTCGCGGAGGCCGTCGCCGGGATGGTCCTCGGTTTGGCCAGGGGCGCCTCGACTTGGCCACAGATCGGGGCCCTCTCCTTCGCGGTGACCCTGGGCGCCGTCGCCGTCGGCATGCGGTGGAGGGTCCCCCGTCTCGTCTTGGTGGTGGTCGCTGCAGCCCTCGTCGTGGTCCGGGTGGTCGGGCCGGGGGCAGGGGGCCTACCCAACCCTGGGGTCGTGGTGCTCGACGTCGGTCAGGGCGATGCCATCTTGCTCAACGGTGGCGATGGGAGATACGCCCTCGTCGACGGGGGCCCCGACCCGGTCACCCTGGTCCAGAAGCTGCGTGAGTACGGGGTGGTCACCCTCGACTTGGTCGTCATGACCCATGTCCACGCCGACCACCTCACCGGTCTGCTCGGGGTGGTGGGGCGCTACCCCGTGGGCGAGGCGTGGCAGGCATTCGACCCTCATCGGACCGAGACGTCCGACGAGCTTCTCTCCGCTCTTCGACGCTGGGGAGTCCCCGTGCACGAAGTTGGCCCGGGTCTGACGACGGTGCTCGGCTCTCTCGAGGTGCGGGTCCTCGGCCCGCTGCGCCGCTACAAATCGCCCAACGATCAATCCGTCGTGCTCGAGGTGAGGGGGCCGGGGGCGACGATGCTGCTCACCGGTGACATCGAGCTAAGCGCCCAAAGCGAGTTGGCCGGGCTCCATACCGACGTGCTCAAGGTGCCCCATCAGGGAGGTGGGACTTCTGACACGGAGTGGCTGGCAGCAGTGGACGCCGAGCTGGCGGTGATCTCGGTGGGCGAGAACAGCTTCGGCCATCCCGTCGACTGGGTGATCGAGACGCTCGAGGGCTCGGGGGCCCGTGTCCTCCGCACCGACCGGGACGGAGACGTTGTGGTGGATCTCTCGGAGCCGCCGTCGCCCCCACCTACGCTGAGGCCGTGACGGGTTCGATCCGTGTCGGTGGGGTAGAACTGACCCTCGGTGACGTCACCCATGTCATGGGGGTGATCAACACCTCGCCGGAGTCGAAGAACCTGCCCACGGTGGCCCGGTCTGTCGACGAGGCCCTTCTCATGGCCGATCGCTACCGGTCTTGGGGAGCGTCGCTGATCGACGTAGGCGGTCAGTCATCGCATTACGACAACCCGACCATAGAGACCGCCGACGAGATCTCACGTGTGGTCCCGGTGATCGAGGCCCTCACTGTCGAGGGCCATCTCGTGGCGATAGACACCTGGAAGGCGGAGGTGGCCGAGGCCGCCATCGCCGCCGGAGCCGTCATCGTCAACGACACCGGTGGTCTCAAAGACCCTGACATGCGTCGCGTCGTGGCTGAAGGTGGTGTGGCGGCGGTGGCCGTCTGGGTCGAGGGGGCCCACCCCCACGACGTGGACGTGGTCGAGATCAGACCCGACAAGGCGGAGGAGACGGCGGCGCGGTTCTCGGTGCTGCTCGCCGACCTGGCCGCCGAGGGCATCAACAACGTGATCATCGATCCCGGGATCGCCCTCAACTACCGGGGTGACTACGAGGCCTACACCCGCATGCAACTGGAGGTGATCGCCGCCTCGGACCATCTCCATGCTCTTGGCAAACCCGTCCTCATACCTATCCCGAGAAAGCGGGACGGCCATCGAGTGGCCGCCTACATCTCCCTCGCCCTGGAGCACCGTGCCGACATCATCAGGGTCCACGACGTGGCGATGGCCTGCGATCTGGCCCGGCTTTTTGGTCGGGCACGACGACTACCTTGACATCGTGGGTCTGTTGAGCGTCACCACCACATCGAACGCCGGGCCCGGGGAGCGCGACCGGATGCTGGAGACGGCCGCGGCCCATTTCCGTAGCCATGACATCACTCGCTCGGACGTGGTCCGGGTTGACGTGCCGGGCCGGGGAGGCGGAGAGGACGGGGAGGGGGCGATGAGGGGCGAGCTGGAGCCGATGGTCCCACTGCTCCAGTCGGGGTCGTTGTTCGGAGAAGCGGTGGGTCTGCTCGTTGTCGACACCCAGAACCTCCTCAAGAACGAGGCGGAGACACTCGCCGGCCTGCTCGACACCTCCGACCTGGCGACCACGGAGGTGGTCCTGCTCACCCTGGGCACCCTGCCCGGTCCGTTGTCGAAAGTGGTCGGCCAGAGGGGCTCGACGGTGGCCGTGGCTCGGATGTGGGAGCGGGACGTGGCCAAATGGCTCGCCGAGGAGACGAGGTCACGTGGCCTGACCATCGACCAGAGCGCCATCGACGCCCTTGTCCATCGCTATGGCACCGACACCGCCAGCCTGGGCAACATCCTCGACCAGCTCGCCACCTCACCCGGCAGGATCACCGAGACGGTCGTCAACGAGCGCTTCAGGAATCGCCCCGACGAGCCGGCGTGGCACATCACGGACGCCATCGGAAAGGGCGAGGTCGGCGAGGCTCTGCGCAGGCTCGCCGACTTCCTGGTGCACGGTCATCCGCTGGTCTATCTGGCCACGCTGGAGACAGATCTGAGACGGCGTGCCCTAGCCGCCGCGGCGCCGGACGAGGAGACCTTCAAGGAGTGGGTCGGCGGGGGATCGGAGCGTCAGCTTGGGATCATGTGGCGTCAGCGCTCTCGGGTCCGCGAATCGTCACTGCGCCGGGCCCAAGACGCCTTGCTCCGTGCCGATCGGGTGGTCAAGACCCAGCCCGAGGAGGTGCATCGGGTCACCCTGGAGCGTCTCACCGTGGCCCTGTGCCGCTGGTACGGATGAGCTCCGAAGCCGGAGTCCTCTCGTCAGGACTTGGCCGCGCTCCTGGCGAGACGTGACTTCTTCCGGGCCGCGGTGTTGGGGTGGAGCACCCCCTTCTGAGCAGCCTTGTCGATCCTCTTCTGGGCAGCGCGATAGAGCTCGTCGGTCGACTCACCGGCGACGGCGGCCGTCTGCATCTTGCGCGCGGCGGTCTTCAAGTCGCTCTTGACCGACTTGTTGCGTTGCCGGCGAACCTGATTCTGCCGGTTGCGCTTCTCCTGGGACTTGATATTGGCCATGACCAACTCTGCTCTTGAGGGGTGGAACGGGGCGAGGGTAGCAGTGGAGGGACCCCAACTTACAATGCTGCCGTGGAAGTTCCCCTTGCCTCATGAGCGATCAAACGCGTATCCGCAACTTCTCGATCATCGCCCACATCGACCACGGCAAGTCGACCCTGGCGGATCGGCTCCTGGAGCGGACTGGTGCGGTGAGCCCACGTGAGATGCGCGATCAGGTCCTCGACACCATGGACCTGGAGAGGGAGCGGGGGATCACGATCAAGGCGCAGACGGTGCGCATCGGCTACCACGCCGGCGACGGGGACGATTACGTGCTCAATCTCATCGACACCCCGGGTCATGTCGACTTCTCCTACGAGGTGAGCCGTTCCCTGGCGGCGTGCGAGGGAGCCCTCCTCCTCGCCGACGCCGCCCAGGGTGTCCAGGCCCAGACGGTGGCCAACGCCTATCTCGCCATCGAGGCCGGTCTCGAGGTCATCCCCGCCCTCAACAAGATCGACCTGGCCGCCGCCGACCCCGAACGTGTCACCACAGAGCTCGTCAACATTCTGGGAGGGTCACCCGATGCCGTCCTCCACCTCTCGGCGAAGACCGGCGCCGGTGTCGACCGGCTCCTCGAGACGATTATCGCCCGGATCCCGCCGCCATCGGGTGATGCGGAGGCCCCGTTGCGAGCCCTGGTCTTCGACTCCTACTTCGACGCTTACCGGGGTGTGGTCTGTTATCTCCGTGTCGTCGACGGCAGTCTCGGCGTCGGCGACGCCATCAGGTTCATGGCCACCGGGGAGACCCACGACGCCAGTGAGATCGGGTATCTCACCCCAAAGGCGGTGCCGGTGGGGCGGGTCGGTCCAGGCGAGGTGGTCTATCTCATCACCGGGGTCAAGGAGATCGACCGGATCAAGGTCGGTGACACCGTCACCAGCGCCCGGGCCGCGGCGGTGGTGCCGCTTCCGGGATACACCGAGCCCAAACCGATGGTGTTCTCGGGGATCTTCCCCACCGACGGCGACGACTACCCCAAGCTGAGGGAGGCGCTCGAGAAGCTGAGACTCAACGACGCCTCCCTGTCCTGGGAGCCGGAGACCTCGCGGGCGCTCGGCTTCGGTTTCAGGGTCGGATTCCTCGGTTTGCTGCACATGGAGATCGTCAGGGAGCGTCTGGAGCGGGAATACGACCTCGACCTGGTCGCCACCGCCCCTTCGGTGGCCTACAGCGTCCGTCTCCCTCCCGGTGAGGAACAGGTGATCAAGTCGCCACAGGACCTCCCCGAGGAGCATCGTGGCGTCTCGGAGCCCTTTGTGAGGGCGATGATCCTCACCCCGACGGAGTACGTCGGGCCCATCATGGAGCTGGCCACAGGACGCCGGGCGGTGGTCGGCGGTATGAACTACCTGAGCCCGGAGCGTGTCGAACTCGACTTCGAGATCCCCTTGTCCGAGATCGTCTTCGACTTCTTCGACCTGCTCAAATCGAAGACCAAGGGCTACGCCACCCTCGACTACGAGCCTTTGGACTATCGCCAGGCCGACCTGGTCAAGGTGGACATCCTTCTCAACGGCCAGGCCGTCGACGCCTTCTCGGCGATCGTCCACCGGGACCACGCCGAGGAGTACGGGAAGAGGATGACCACGAGGCTTCGATCCCTCATCCCGCGCCAGCTCTTCGACGTACCCATCCAGGCCGCCATCGGGGGACGGGTGATCAGCCGGGAGACGGTGAAGGCGCGGCGCAAGGACGTCACCGCCAAGTGCTACGGCGGCGACATAACCCGGAAGAAGAAGCTCCTCCAGAAGCAGAAGGAGGGAAAGAAGCGCATGAAGATGGTGGGTTCCGTCGAGGTGCCCCAGGAGGCCTTCGTGGCGGCCCTCAGGGTCGACGACGACCTGTGACACCCGAGGACGCCGATCGTCACTTCGGGGTCGTCGGGGTCTATGTCCACATCCCGTTTTGCGCCCGGATCTGCCCCTACTGCGACTTCGCGGTCGTCGCCGGCAAGGACCACCTGGCCCCGCGCTACATCGAGGCCCTTGTCGCCGAGATCGGCGGCGGCGAGAGCCGGCGTGGCATCGGCGCGGTCTATGTCGGAGGGGGCACCCCGAGTCACGTGGAGCCACGTCTGCTCGGCCTCACGCTCGAGGCGGTGGAGAGACGCCATGGGATCGCTTCCGGCGCCGAGGTCAGCGTGGAGGCCAACCCCGAGGACTTCACCAAGGACCTGGCCCGGGGTTTGGTTGCTCTCGGGTTCACCCGTGTCTCCTTTGGCGCCCAGAGCTTCGACCCGGTGGTCCTCGGCTATCTGGGGAGACGGCACACCCCGGAAGACATAACGAGGTCCGTGGAGACTGCCCGGACCGCTGGATTCGGCTCGGTGTCGGTCGATCTGATCTATGGGTCACCGGTCGAGGACCCCGCGTCGTGGGAGGACACCCTGGCCAGGGCGGTCGATCTGGGCACCGACCACGTCTCTTGCTACGCCCTAACCGTGGAGCAGGGGACTCCGCTGGGCCGGTCGGTGGCGTCGGGGGAGGCTGCGCCCGATCCGGATATCCAGGCCGATCGGCACGAACTGGCCGGGATGAGGCTCTCCGCGGCCGGTCTGGGCCGCTACGAGGTGTCGAATTGGGCGACCGGGGGTCATGAGTGCCGTTACAACCACATCGTCTGGGCTCAAGGGGAGTATCTGGGATACGGCGCCAGCGCCCACGGTCATCTCGATGGGGTTCGCTATCGCAACCTGAGAAGACTCGACGCCTACATCGCCGCCGTGGAACGGGGCGTCCGGCCTTTGGCCGGCGAGGAGCTCCTGCGGGGTTGGGACGCCGAGATCGATCGTCTCTTCGTGGGTTTGCGTCGTGTCGTCGGGGTGGCGGAGGGCCCGGGCACCGCGGCGTTGATGGAGACCGAGGAGGGTCAGCTGCTGGAACACGCAGGCGTCGTGTCACGACGGGGCGACAGGCTCGTCATAGACCGTCCCCTCCTCACCGACATGGTGCAACGGGCCGTCCTCGGCCTCCCCGAGCCTTGGGCGCAAGCCGCAGCTGCGAATAACGTGTCTGTCGATGCTTGAGGATCGTCGTTCCGAGGTGCTCCGGGTGCTCGTCGAGGAGCACATCCGGACCGGGGAGCCGGTGAGCTCCAAGACGATCGCCGAGCTCTCACGACTCGCCGTCTCCCCGGCGACGATTCGCAACGACCTCGCCTCCCTGGAGCACGAGGGCTATGCGGTCCAGCCACACACCTCTGCGGGTCGGGTGCCGACGGCCGCCGCCTACCGCTACTACGTGGATCATCTCGGTCCGGGCCAGTTGAGACGACCCGCCCAGGACAGGATCAGCGCCCTCTTCGGCAAGGTGCACCTCGAGCTGTCCAAGCTGCTCCGAGCCACCACGGACCTCCTCGCCGAGATAACAGATCTTCCCGCCGTGGTCGTGGCCCCCGGTGTGGCCCGGGACAAGGTCCGCTCGCTGCACACTGTCCAGATCACCACCGACCAGATACTCCTCGTGGTGGTCACCGAGGGCGGCCGGGTGGTCCAGCAGAGGGGCCGGGTCCGGGCTCCGGTGACTCCTTTCGAGATCGAGACGGGACAGCGGATCATGGCCTCGGCGGTGGTGGGCACCGAGCTGGGTCTGGGTGCCATGCCGCCAAGGGACCTCATCGAGGACCTCGACGACCCGACACGGGAGCTGGTCCTCACCATCTACGACTGTCTCCATCTTGCGGCGACAGCCGGCTCGGAGATGTTCATCGGCGGCACCGAGAGGACTGCGAGCCTGTGGCACGACCCGGAGAGCGCCCAGAGGGTGCTCGACATCCTGCAGAGGGAGGCCGAGGTGATGAAGCTGCTCGCGGGGGTCTCGGGGGTGTCGATCCAGATCGGCAGCGAGATGGAGGACTCCTCAGTGGACATGGCCGTGGTCTCGAGCAGCTACGACGTGTCCGGTGAGGTCGGCTCGGTGGGTGTCATCGGCCCGATGCGGATGAATTACAAACGGGCGATCAGCGCCGTCGAGGAGGTCTCCAGGGAGCTGGAGGACCAGATCGGATCCCAACCCGGCTGAGAGATGACAGGCGACTACTACCGGGTCCTCGGGGTGGAGCGCAACGCCACCACCGAGGACATAAAGAAGGCATTCCGCCGGATCGCCCGAGAGACCCATCCCGACGCCAACCCGGGTGATCCCGCACTCGAAGCCCGCTTTCGCGAGGCGGCTGAGGCCTACGAGGTTCTCTCCGACCCGGAGCGGCGCCGTCGTTACGACCGGGGGGACACCATCGACCTCGGAGACCTCTTCGGAGGGTTGGGCGGGCTGGACGAGATGCTCCGCTCGGTCTTCGGCGACAGTGGTCTCTTCGGAGGTCGATCCCCGAGACCGGTTCGCGGCCGGGACGTCGTGGTCCATGTCGAGGTGACGTTGGAGCAGGCGGCGTTCGGTGCCGACGTTCCGATCCAGTACCAGACGAGAGTCGACTGCCCTCGTTGCATCGGCACCGGCGCCGAGCCCGGGTCACGCCGGGTGACATGTGGCGAGTGCGGCGGCGCCGGGCAGGTGAGGAGGACACAGCGCTCGCTCTTTGGCACCGTGATGACCTCCTCGACATGCCCCCGCTGCGGTGGCGAGGGATCACTCACCGAGACTCCCTGCACCGAGTGCCAGGGCTCGGGGACGGTCATCCAGACGGTCGAGGTCACACTCGAGGTGCCGGCGGGGGTGGGTCCTGGGACTCGTCTGAGGCTGAGCGGCCGGGGTGAATCCTCGGGGGTGGCCGGGCTGAAGGGGGATCTCTACGTCGAGATCAGCGTGGCCGAAGACCCCCGTTTCGAGCGTCATGACAACGACCTATGGCATCGTCTCCGCTTGGGGATCGCCGAGGCCGCCCTGGGGACCAGGGTTGAGGTCCCCCTGCTCGACGGTGGCATGTTCGAGCTGGACATACCTGCGGGCACCCAGCCGGGAGAGCTCTTCCGCATCCGTGGTGAGGGGATGACCATCTTGGGGAGGAGGGGGCGTGGCGACCTGATCGTCATCGCCACGGTCGTGGTCCCCACCACTCTCACCCTCGAGGAGGAGGACCTGATGAGACGTTGGGCCGACCTGCGCGGGGAGCGAACCGACAGGCCGGCACCGAGTTGAGACACATCCCACATGTGGTGATCCCGGCCCCCTGGGAGGACGAAGACGAGCTGCGGCTCTCTGTTATCCAGTGGAGACACCTCACCAAGGTCCTCCGACTCAACCGGGGCGACCCGCTCACCTATACCGACGGTCTTGGCCGGACCGGCAGGGGGCGGCTCGGAAACCAGGTGGTGATGCGTGACGAGGAGACACGGGCGCCGCGGGGTATGGAGCTGACCGTGGCTGTTGCCCCGCCGGCGAACAAGGACCGGCAGCGCTATCTCGTCGAGAAGCTGGCCGAGCTCGGTGTCACCCGACTGCA
>JAKEHF010000010.1 GCA_022615295.1 Actinomycetota bacterium
GTGACGTCGGCGGTGAACGGCTCCACATCTTCAACATCTCCGGTGGGACCGAGATCGGGGCGTGCATCCTCTCCGTCAACCTGCCCCAGGGTCTGAAACCGACCTCTCTCGGCGGACCGGCGCTGGGTGTCGACGCCGACGTCTACGACGGCGAGGGGCGACCCGTCCGCGGCGAGGTGGGAGAACTGGTGATCAGGGGATCCTGGCCTGGGATGACGCGAGGTTTCTGGGGGGAGCCGCAGAGATATCTGGAGACCTACTGGTCACGCTTCCCCGGGGTGTGGGTGCACGGTGACTGGGCGTCGATCGACGAGGACGGCTTCTGGTACCTCCACGGCCGATCCGACGACACGTTGAACATCGCCGGGAAGAGGATCGGTCCCGCCGAGATCGAGTCGGTGGCGGTGGCGTTGCCCGAGGTGACCATGGCCGCGGCCGTCGGGGTGCCCGACGAGGTCAAGGGTGAGGTGGTAGCACTATTCGTGGTCCCGGCGCCGGGTGTCATCCCCGACGACGAGCTGGCCGCCCGTGTCGCCGACGCTGTGGCATCCACCCTGGGAAAGCCCTTCGCACCCAGACACGTCTCCTGGGTCCCCGATCTCCCCCGCACCCGCTCCCAGAAGATCATGCGACGGGTGGTCAAGGCCAGAGCGCTTGGGCTCGACCCCGGCGACCTCACCAGTCTGGAGAATCCGGAGAGTCTTGAGGGGATCACCCCAAACCTCAGGTAATACGGGTGGCTATACGGCGACAAACTCTCTCGAGAAGACGCTCCCAGCCCCCAAGCCGCGGCGGCCTCTCCTATCTCGGCGGCATCCGGGCCGCGGCGTCGAGACGGATCACCTCGCCGTTGAGCATCGGGTTCTCCACGATGGCCTGGACGAGATGGGCGAAGTCGGCCGGAGTCCCCAAACGTTGGGGGAAGACATGCAGCTTGGCGAGCGCGTCACGCAGCTCCTGGGGCGCCCCCGCCAGCATCGGGGTGTCCATGATCCCGGGAGCGATGGTCATCACCCTGATGCCGAGCGACCCGAGATCCCTGGCGATGGGCAGGGTCATGCCCACCACTCCACCCTTTGACGCCGAGTACGCCGCTTGACCGATCTGCCCTTCGAAGGCGGCGATCGACGCGACGTTGACGATGACCCCACGCTCGCCGGCGGTGGAGAGCTCGTTGGCGGCCATCACCCCCGCCACGTTGCGGATCATGTCGAACGTCCCGATGAGGTTCACTGTGATGACGAGACGAAACAACTCCAGGTCGAACAGGTCGCTGTCACGGCTGATGACCCGCTGCGCCGGGGCGATCCCCGCGGCGTTGACCAGCACGTCGATGCGTCCCAACATCTCCTTGACCCCGGCCACCGCAGACGCAACGCCCTGCGGGTCGGTGACGTCGCAGAGGAGGAATCTGGCGCGGTCACCCATCTCGGCAACGATCCTGGCGCCCTGGTCCTCGTTGACATCAAGCATCGCCACCGAGGCCCCTTGGTCGAGGAAGCGGAGCGCCGCCCCGAGACCGAGCCCGGAGACGCCGCCTGTCACCACAGCCACCGAACCGTTGACTTCCATGAGGGCCGGGCGACGCTACCAGCGGAGAGGCCCAGCGAATGGTGAGATACACCCGTGATAGGAGTGTTCGACTCTGGTGTGGGCGGTCTCTCGGTGCTCATCGAGATCCGCAAGGCCCTCCCCGACGCCGACCTCGTCTACGTGGCCGACCGGGGGCGGGCTCCCTACGGACCCCGGTCCCTCACCGAGATCCAGCGCTTCTCGGCGGAGATCGCCGACTGGCTCATCGACCGTGGCTGCACCACTCTCGTCGTGGCATGCAATACGGCGTCGGCCGCCGCCCTCGAGGAGTTGCGCTCCGCCCATCCCGGGATGCAGATCGTCGGCATGGAGCCGGCGGTGAAGCCGGCCGCCGTGGCCACCAGCAGCGGTGTGATCGCGGTGTTCGCCACCGCGGCCACCTTCCAGGGGAGGCTGTTCGAGTCCGTCGTCAGCCGGTTCGGCGAGGGTCGGACCGTGGTCACCACAGCCTGCCCCGAGTGGGTCGAGCTGGTCGAGACGGGCCACGTTGAGGGTCCCATGGTCGAGTCGGCGGTCGTGAAGAGGGTCGTGCCCGCGATCGAGGTCGGCGCCGACACCCTGGTACTCGGCTGCACCCACTTCTCCTTCCTCGCCGACGTGATCGGCCGGGTCGGCGGCCCGGGGACAAGAGTCATCGACCCGGCGCCGGCAGTGGCGGCGCAAACCGCGCGTGTCGCCTCCATCACCGAGGGTCAAGGTCATCTCGTCTTCGCCGCCTCCGGGGACCGGGATCGTCTTGCTGACCTGGCTCGGGCTCTCGCGGGATTGACCGCCGACGAGGTGTTCCCCTTTCCATGACGCTTCACTGGCTGGGCCCCGACCATCGGCTGACCGGGACGGGTGACATCGCAACGTTCGACCCCGGTCGGGGAGATGCCAGATACTCGCGGGCAGCTCAATGGCTGGCTGCCGCCGACCGCACCTTGGGGTTCGCCTCTTTCACCTTCGACCCCGACGAGACCGGCTCGACGGTGCTCGCCCCGCAACGTCTCGGGTCGGGACCGGTCCTCGGGTCAGTGCCCAAGGGCGCCAGGGTGGTGTCGGACGGACGGGCCGATTGGGAGAAGGGCTTCATCGCGATGAGCGAGGCGCTCGTCATGGAGCGGGTGCGCAAGGTGGTCCTCGCCCGCCAGGTGGACGTGGCCCTCGACGGCCCCATCGCCATCGACTCCATCGTGGCTCATCTCGACCGGGACAACCGGGGAACCTACGTGTTCGCCATCGGCGGTCTGGTCGGGGCCAGCCCGGAGCTCCTGGTCTCGGTCTCCTCCGGTCGTCTGCGCTCGGTGGTCCTGGCCGGGACCAGCACAGGGTCGGGGCGGCTCGACGACCCGCGGATCACCATGGAGCACGACCTCGCCGCCGACTCTGTGGCGGCCGGGCTCCGTCGTCACACGACCTCGCTGGCGACCAGCCGGTCGGTGGTGGAGGTGGGTCCCATCAGACATGTGGCGACAACGTTCGAAGGTGAGATCGAGCCCGGCGTCGGAGTCCTCGACGTCGTGGCCACGCTCCACCCCACCGCGGCGGTCGCCGGAACCCCGAGGATTGAGGCCCTCACTCTGATCAGGGGCCACGAGCCACGGAGTCGCGGCTGTTATGCGGGACCGGTCGGGTGGTTCGACAAGAGCGGGGATGGGGAGTTCGCCGTCGCCCTGCGTTGCGCCCAGATCCACGATGACCGAGCCACCCTCTACGCAGGTGGTGGACTGGTGGCCGGGTCCGACATCGAGACCGAGTGGGCCGAGACCGAGGCCAAGCTGCAGCCGATGATTGCCGGTCTAGGCGTGCACTGACCTGGCGATCTCGTCGAGGGCTCTCCGGGTGGCGACATCATGGGCACGTTCGACCCCGACCTCGACTAGGTGGAGACCGCCGGCGTCCAGACAGCCATCGACGGTCTCGACCAACGACCCGGGCGCGGCCACCCGCTGGTGATGCAGATGGTGGAAAGCGGCGAACTCGGCCAGATTCCGGTCCTGACGTGTGACGAAGAGACGCTCGTAGTCAGGTGCGTGGTCGGCCTGGGGCAGCGAGTCGAAGAGGCCACCACCGCCGTTGTTGATCACGACCACGGTCAGGTCACGCTTCCGGTCGATGAGGAATCCGTTGCCGTCGTGGAGCAGGGCGAGATCTCCCACGAGGGCAACCGTCTTCGGTGTGACACCGGCCACCCCCAGTGCGAGCGAGACGATCCCGTCGATGCCGGAGGCCCCCCGATTGGCCACCACCAACCCTCCCCTCTGCAGATGGGCGTCGACCTCACGGATGGGCAGCGAGGAGCCGGCCACGAGACCACCCCAACCCACCCGCGAGAGCAGATGCGCCGTGAGCGCCCCCGACATCGCGTCGTCGTGCTCGAGATGGTCGACCAGCGCGTCACGCATCATCGTGGCCCGCTTGTCCCAGGTCTCAGACCACACCGGCTCCGCCGCCCGGGGCTCGATCCTCTCGAGCAGCTCGACCGGGTCGGCATGAACCTGATGCGTGGCGTTCCGCCCCGGGTCGATGTGCCGCCCCCAGGCGTCAACACGGACCCGCACCGACGCCGACGCGACGAGGGTGTCGAGACGGGTGCTGGGACCGACGCTCCCGATCGCCACCACGACCTCCGGTCTGAGCTCGTCGGGCACCCCGGCGGCGAGGAGGTGGTGATAGGTGTCGATCACCCCCCTTCCCCTCAGCCCCGAGAGGACGGTCCCCAGCAGCGGCCAGCCCAGGCCACGGGCGGCCGATATCAGGCGGTCCCGGTCGTAGACGCCGTCACCGGCGACGACCACACCTCTCCCCATGTAGTCGAGGGAAGGGCCGTGGGGCGGCGGCTCACTCTCCGGGGACAGCCAGGTAGCCCCATCGGGACGACCGTCCACGGTGTCGATATAGGGCTCCGCCCTGGTCCGGCCGTCGTCCCCGATTGGCACCAACGGCTCCCTGAACCAAAGGTTGAGATGCACCGGACCAGGATTGGGTCCGGTGGCGGCGGAGACCGCACGGCATACCTCCTCACGCCAACGGGCGTTGTCTGCGTCGACGCCAAGGTCGGCGAAGTGACGGACCTTGCCACCAAACATCTCGACCTGGTCGATCGTCTGGTTGGCCCCGACACCCCTCAGCTCGGGGGGCCGATCCGCCGAGAGGAGAATCAGGGGGGTCATCGACATGTCTGCTTCGACGACGGCCGGGTACCAATTGGCAGGCGCCGTCCCCGAGGTCGAGATGACGACAGCGGGGCCTTGGCCGGTCTTTCCCCGGCCCAGGGCGTGGAACGCCGCGGAGCGCTCATCGAGGGCGACCACAGTCTCGACGCCGGGTTGGGAGTCGGCGGCGATGGCCAGTGCACCCGACCTCGACCCGGGGGAGATGACCGCCAGGGCCAC
>JAKEHF010000011.1 GCA_022615295.1 Actinomycetota bacterium
ACGGTGGCGTGACCACGAGCGCATCGTCAAAGAACGGGGTGAGACCCTGCTCGCCTGCGCCGCCCGACATGTCCCGACCGGGGAGTTGGTGGGCGCCACGGTGCTCTATATCCAGGAGCACATGAAGGCGCTCGCCGTCCAGGGTGACACCGCGGTCATGGCCTCGCATCGCAACCGGGGTCTTGGGCGGCTCATAAAGGGAGCCATGGCCCGACGTGTCGCAACCGATTATCCGAACGTCGAGATCATCGAGACCCACAACGCCGGGTCAAACGACGCCATGCTCGGCATCAACATCGAGATGGGGTTCGAGCCGGTGCTCGTCATCAGCGCCTGGCAGGGGGGCACCGAGACCATCCAGGCGGCGCTCACCCGGTAGCGTCACCCAGGTGCTGAGCTCTCTCTCCACCGGCGAGCCGATCACCGACCTGTTGGGGGAGGTGATGGCCGAGCCGCGGCCCAAAGGGCCGGGCCCGTGGGTGATGATCAACATGATCACGTCGCTGGACGGCGGCACCACGGTGTCGGGGGGGTCGACGGGTTTGGGGGACGCCGACGACCGCGCCCTGTTTCACGCTCTACGCGCTGTCCCTGACTTCATCCTGGTCGGTGCGGGCACTGTGCGATCCGAGGACTACCGACCGCTGTCCCTCGCCGAGAACGCTGTGGATGCGCGCCGCAGTCGGGGGGCTTCCCGTATCCCCCGTCTGGTCATCGTCAGCGGGAGGCTGAGCCTCGACCCGGGCGCCCGTGTATTCACCGACCCCGACAATCCGGTGTTGATCCTCGGGAGAATGGGCGGCGATCCAGCTACGGCCGAGGCTCTGGCCGAGGTCGCAGAGGTCAGGCTTCTCGATGTTCTCGACGGGTCGGCCATTGTCGGGGAGCTCAACGGGATCGTCCTCTGCGAAGGCGGCCCCCAGCTCAACGGCGAGCTCGCCGCGCACGGTCTGATCGACGAGATCAATTGGACGGTGGCGCCGCTCGTTGTCTCGGGTGACTCGAAGCGAATGGTCGCCGGGCCGGCGACCGTGCGGGAGATGCGTCTGACCCGGGCGTGGCAGGGCGATCGTTCCCTGTTCCTTCGCTACGTGGGCCCCTGATCCGGAGGCGGGTTAGAGAAGACCTTGGAGGTCGATGTCACACGAAGGGTGACGCAGCTTGGCCAACCCGCGTGCCTCGATCTGCCGGACGCGCTCGCGTGTGGAGTTGATCACCTTCCCCACATCGGAGAGCGTCCACGGCTCGTCGCCGTCGAGCCCGAAGCGGAGCCAGAGGACCTGCTGCTCCTCAGGATCGAGGTGGCGGAGGGCGAGGATGAGACGCTCATGGAGCCACGCGGCGGCGGCCCGGGTCTCGGGGTCCACCGCACCCTGGTCCTCCACGAAGTCCTGGAGGGAGGCATCCCCTTCGTCACCCACAGGTCGGTCGAGCGACACCGTCTCCGCCGGAGCCTCCATGGCCGCCAATACCCGTTCGGTGTCGAGACCGGAGGCTTCGGAGATCTCCTCGAGAGTGGGTGTCCGGTGATACTGGTCGTGGAGACTCTGGCGGGTGTCCTGCACCGTTCGCACCACGTCCACCATGTGCACCGGGAGCCGGATGGTGCGTCCGTTGTTGCCGAGGCCACGAGTGATCGCCTGACGAATCCACCAAGTGGCGTAGGTGGAGAACTTGAAGCCCTTGCGCCAGTCGAACTTCTCCACTGCCCGGATCAGCCCGAGGTTCCCCTCCTGGATGAGGTCGAGGAGATCGAGACCGCGGCCGGTGTATCGCTTGGCGATCGATATGACCAGTCGGAGGTTGGATCGGATGAAGGTCATCTTGGCCTCGTCGCCCTCCACGGCCGCCCGCATCAGCTTCACCCGCTCGGTGGGGTCGTAGTTTCCGGAGTCGAGGATGGTCTTGGCCCGTTTTCCTCGCTCCATCGATCGGGCGAGATGGACCTCGTCCTCCGCGGTGAGGAGCTCGTGACTGGAGACCTCGTCGAGGTAGAGGCCGACGGTGTCGGCGGGGCCGGCGCCACGGTCCGGTTTCGGTTCTCTGGCCCTGATGGCCTTGCCCAAAACGGTCTCCTTGCCCCCCTGTGGAAAACCTAATGACCATGTCAGGTTCTGGCAACTGGATCATGGGGTTTTCGCCTGTGGATTAGGGTCCTGTCGGGTTCCCGCAAACGTCCCGTCGCGGCGCCAGACCGGGGTGTAGGGGGTTGCCACCGGTATCCTCAGTGACCCGTGTCGCGCCCGACCCAGTTCCGTTTGCTGGTGGCGCTAACCATCGTTTGGGCCGCCTGGGCTGGTTGGTCACTCCTGGGCAGGGCCACGCCGTACGAGCTGAGGGTGCTCGATGACTTGGGTGCGCCGATTTCCGGGGCCTTCGTCGATCGTGACGGCTCACAGCTGGGGACCACCGGCGCCGACGGCGTCGTCGCTCTCGATTGGAGGTCGGACACCGTGCTCGGGGTGGGGGCGGCTGGTCATGTGACCAAGACGGTCACGGTGGCGGAGCGCCCCGAGGGGGTTGTCGACGTGGTGCTGACGGCCCGGGTGCTCAGAGGGCGCGTCGTCGATCTATCAGGCTCACCGGTCGCCGCAGCCCGGGTGGCGACGGCGTCCGGAGCCGGGGTCACCGACTCCGACGGCCGGTTCAACGTCCGTGGCGCCGAGCCGGGGGAGGTCACCGTGGAGAGACCGGCCTGGCTCACCGAGACCCTCAATTGGGACGGAGGGCCGGGAGACGTCTCGGTCACGATCCAGCCCTTCGTGGCGAGAGCGGTCCACGTGTCAGGGGAGGCCGTGCGCGACCGCCTTCCCGAGTTCCTCCAGATGGCAGACGACACGGAGTTGAACGCGCTGATGATCGACCTGAAGGACGAGACCGGTCTCGTGTGGTACCTCACCCAGAACCCCGTCGCCATCGAGGTCGGCGCCAACTTCGAGGCGTACGACCTGGCCGACGTGGTGAGCCAGGCCAAGGCGCAGGACCTCTATGTCATCGGCCGTCTCGTGGTGTTCAACGATCCGATCGCCTCCATCCTCAAGCCGTCGATGGCGGTGTGGGACTCCGAGCTGAACACCGCCTACTCCGCCAACGGT
Source organism: Actinomycetota bacterium (assembly GCA_022615295.1). Lineage (GTDB taxonomy): Bacteria > Actinomycetota > Acidimicrobiia > Spongiisociales > ZC4RG35 > ZC4RG35. The sequence continues at coordinate 3,096 of JAKEHF010000011.1, forward strand.
CAGTACTTCCTCGACCCCACCGACCCCGAAGCGCGCCAATACGGGCTGGATCTGGCGGTCGAGGCCTGCTCCCTCGGCGTCGACGAGGTGCAGTTCGACTATCTCCGGTTCCCCGACCAGAGACGTGAGTCGGCCACCTTTGACGAGGGTGTCAGCCCCGACGTGAGGACGGCCACGGTCAACGGGTTCCTCCTCGACGCCGTCTCCCTGCTCCATCCCATGGGCTGCGCGGTGGGCGCCGACATCTTCGGATTCATCACCAGGGCGGTCGACGATGGGGCCATCGGCCAGTACTGGGAGGACATGGCCTCGATCGTGGACGTGGTGTCGCCCATGGTCTACCCGAGCCATTACAGCACCGGCTGGTACGGGTTCGAGGTCCCCAATGACCATCCCGCGGAGATTGTGACGAACGCCCTCAGCGACGGTCTCGCCCGATTGCCGCGGAATGTGGTGGTCAGACCCTGGCTCCAGGACTTCGGCTATGACGTCGATCAGGTGAGGGCCCAGATCGACTCCACCGAGGAGTTCGGTCTCGGCTGGATGCTGTGGAACGCCAGGTCGGAGGTCACCGTCGGGGCGCTGGGCGGCCCCGATTGATGGGGAGATTCGCACTACGCGGATAGGGCAAATACGATCCAAGACCCCGTTCGGAGTCGTTTCTTGACCGCGTTTGACTCATCCGCCCACGCCCGGATCGCCGC
>JAKEHF010000104.1 GCA_022615295.1 Actinomycetota bacterium
AGACGGGCGCCGATCGCCGCTCCCACCACCACCAGTGCGATCACCAGGAGCCCCTTCCGATAGGGCATGGTCCTGCGGTAGGCGTAGAGCTTGACCACGTTGTTCGCCGCCAGGAGCAGCGCGGCCAAGGCCACCCCCTCCTTGGTGCCCAGGACCAGAGCCAGGGTGGGGACCAGCACCAGCGAGCCCCCAAACCCGGCCGAGGCGGAGACGGTGAACGAGACGGCCACCGCCGCCAGGGTCAGCACCATCACCCAGGGCTCAAGACTCATGTCACCCGACCGCGGGGAGACCACTCCCGGCCAGGGTCTGGTTGAGGCCGGCGAGATCGGTGGTCATCAGCTCTTCGAGACGGGCCAGCTGCTCCTTGATCTGCCCGGTGTACTTGGCGGCCACCTTCAACGAGCTCTCGGTGGGCCGGGCGTCGGCCGAGGAGATGACGCTCATCACCGAGGCCAACCGCACCAGGAGCCGGGACGGCTGGTTCAGCCCGAAGAGGTCCTTGTGCTCGCCGGGGATGATCATGGTGTCCTCGATCTCGTTGAGACGGTCCCAGACGCCCTTGGCGTCGTCCTTGGCATCCTCACCGAGGTCGGAGCGCTCCCGCCACACGTCGAGCTGCTTCTTCATCGTCCTGATCCTGATGATGGCGTCGTGGGCCTCGGAGATCTGGTCACGGATCGACAACAACGCGTCGAGCTGAGCCTTGAGGTCGCGCTGGCTGACCCGCACCCGGGGGTCGTTGTGGACGGTGAAAGTCTGGCTCAGGGTCTCCTCGCCCACCACAAGCCGCACCTCATAGTCCCCGGGCACCACCAGCGGCCCCACGTTGGCGGCGCCGGCCATCTTGTTGCCCAGCACCTTGGTAGCCCCCTCGTAGCGGAGGTCCCAGACGAAGCGGTTGATCCCCGCCTTGGTGGTGATCCAGGGACCGGCGTGGAAGGCCTTCTCGTCGTCGCTCATCTTGTCCCGACCGGGTGGCTCCCGTGAGAAGCGCCGCACCAGGGCCCCCTTGGAGTCGTAGAACTCGAGGGCGACGTCGCCGCCGGTGTCCTCGCCGAGGACGTAGGTGACCACGGCGCCCCGTGGCGCCGACTCCCCGGCGTCGAGGAAGGTGCGATGGGGCTGACCGGTCTCGTCGGTCTCGGCTTCGAAGGTGGCCGCCTTCCCCAGCGACACCCAGTATTCCTTGCCCTCGGTCGGGACATACTGGGCGAACAGGTCGGGGAGGACCCGCCAGGTGTCACGGGGCTTGAACAGCCTGGTCTCCGGGTCGTCGAGGACCTGATGGACCAGGGTTAGGTCGTCGAGTACCCAAAAGGAGCGGCCATGGGTGGCGAGGACGAGATCCGTGTCGTGGACCGTGATGTCATAGACCGGAGTTACCGGGAGGTCCGATTGCCATCGGGTCCAAGTGGCGCCGTCGTCGAGGGAGACGTAGAGCCCGGTCTCGGTGCCCAAATAGAGCACCCCCTCCCGGTTGGGATCGGTGCGGATCACCCGGACGAACTCGCCGTCCGGGATGGCCCCCTCCCCTTCACCGGTGATCGACGCCCAGGTCTTTCCGTAGTCGGTGCTGCGGAAGAGATAGGGGGTGGTGTCGTCGAGCTTGTACCGGGTGCCGGCCACGTAGACGGTGCCCACCCGGTGTGGCGAGGGCTCGACGGTCCTGATGAAGGTCCACTCGGGGAGGTCGGGCGGGGTGACGTTGCTCCAGCGGCCCCCTCCATTCCGGGAGACGTGGACCAGACCGTCGTCGGTCCCCGCGTACAGCAGCCCGGCCTTGAGGGGAGACTCGCGGAGGGTGGAGACGGTGCAGTAGTGCTCGGCGCCACTGGTGTCCTTGGTGATGGGGCCACCCGAGGCGACCAGCTTCTCGGGGTCGTTTCGGGTCAGGTCCCGGCTGATCGGTTCCCAGGTCTGGCCTTGGTTGGCGCTGCGGAAGACCACGTTGCCCGCGGTGTAGAGGACGTCGGGGTCGTGTGGGGAGAGAAGGATGGGGTATGTCCAGGGGAAGCGATAGTCGAGCTCACCGGCCCCGATCCCGCCGTGCAGCTCGGGCCACACGTTGACGAGACGGATCTGACCGGTGCGATGGTCGTAACGCTGCAACGAACCGCCCCCACCCGGTGAGCTGCCCACGGCGCCGACGAAGACGATGTCGGGGTCCTCGGGGTGGACGGCGACGAAACCGCTCTCCCCGGTGCCTGCCGGGTAGCAGTCGCCCCAGGTGATGGCCCAGTCGTTGACCCCGCTGGGCACCGCCACCGAGGAGTTGTCCTGCTGGGTCCCGTAGACGTGATAGAAGGGACGGCGGTTGTCGGTGGTCACGGTGTACATCTGGGCGGTGGGTTGGTTGTAGATGGTCGACCACGACTCGCCCCCGTTGAAGCTGACGTTGGCCCCACCGTCGTTTCCCTGGACCATGCGCCGGTTGTCCCGGGGGTCGATCCACAGAGCATGGTTGTCACCGTGGGGGGTGGGGATGTTGGTGAAGGTCTTCCCGCCGTCGGTCGACTTCCACATGTCCAGGTTGTTGACATAGACGGTGTCGGGGTCGGTGGGATCGGCGAAGACGTGCATGTAGTACCAGGGGCGGTAGCGGAGGTCGGTGCGGTCGGAGACCAGCTTCCAGGTGGCCCCGTAGTCGTCGGACCGGTAGAGACCGGGGTCCTCGACCGCCTCGACCAGGGCGAACACCCTGCCCGGCTTGGCAGGCGAGGCGGAGACCCCGATCTTGCCCAGGAGGCCCTCTTTGGGGAGACCCTTGTTGCGGGTGATGTCGGTCCAGGTGTCCCCGCCGTCGGTCGACTTCCACAGACCGCTGTCGGGGCCGCCGCTCGACATCTCCCAGAAGTTGCGATAGGCCTGCCAGAT
>JAKEHF010000105.1 GCA_022615295.1 Actinomycetota bacterium
CCATGACCCGAACATACATTCGGTCCATGACAGATTCAAGACTCCCGTAGACGATCCTCAGAAATTCTTATCCACAGGCCAGAACTGGGCCTTCGGTCAGACGCCCTTGGTGGATTCCCGCTCGCTTCCTTCCTTGAAAGAGAGCACTTCCACCGTCGATGGGTCCTTGACAGCGCCTCTGACGATCTCCTCCATCGGGATGAAGTCCTCCCCGTGGATGTAGATGTATCCCGGCTTCCAAGCTGAGCTGTTGGTACCCCACACTGCGCTGCCCAGTGGGAATCGAGCCAACAGCTCCTCATGTACCTGGGCAGAATCCTCGGGCAGGTAGTACACCCACGGGCCCCATGGACCGATCGGTGTGGAAGCGACAGGTGGTGCTACGCGTGGCACGGGAACACCTCTTTCCCGCAGACCATCGACCACATCGTCCGGGTCGAAGTCGTAGTGGGACTCATCCACCTCCAAAGACGCCCCTCACGAATTCGCCGAACCGAGCCTGCAGCAAAGCGCCACCGAAGAGCACGCCCCAGAAGAGCACGGCGATCCCCGACATGGCGGGAGGACCCAGAATCGCCATGGTCACTTGGACCGAGAGACGGGCGGGCCGGTCCCGTATGTAGTTCCTGGTGGCGTAGGTGACAAAGAGTCCGAACAATGTGCCCCCTATCCCAATCGCGATAGCGATCTCGCCGAACTTCGGCTCGTGTGCCCCTTCCCACACGAGGTAGACCCCGATCAGGACGAATAGCACACACCAAACGGCGAGAATCCACTCGACCGCCGGTGGGAGAAACGGTCTGGTCTCTCCTTCACCAGGCTCGTTCACATGTTTCGGCGGTATTGGCCGCCTACGTCGTAAAGCGCCCGGCTCATCTGACCTAGAGATGCCACCCTGGCGGTCTCCATGAGGGCGGCGAAGATGTTCCCACCCGACACCGCGGCGCGTTGCAGATCCGCCAGGGCCGACCCGGCCCGATCCCGATTGCGATCCTGGAAGGCACGGAGGTTGGCGATCTGGCGATCCCTGTCCTCGGCGGTGGAGCGGATCAGGCTCTTCGGGATCTCAAAAGGCGAGCCCTCCTTCGAGAGGAACGTGTTGACCCCGATGATCGGGTAGGCGCCCGACTCCTTCTGCTGCTCGTAGTAGAGCGACTCCTCCTGGATCTTGGTCCTCTGGTACTGCCTCTCCATAGCGCCGAGCACTCCACCGCGGCTGTTGATCCGTTCGAACTCCATGAGCACCGCCTCTTCGACGAGGTCGGTCAGTTCGGAGATGATGAAACTGCCCTGCAGCGGGTTCTCGTTCCTGGCCAGCCCCAGCTCCCGGTTGATGATGAGCTGGATGGCCAGCGCCCTTCGCACCGACTCCTCGGTTGGAGTCGTGATCGCCTCGTCGTAGGCGTTGGTGTGGAGGCTGTTGCAGTTGTCGTAGATGGCGTAGAGGGCCTGCAACGTGGTGCGGATGTCGTTGAAGCTGATCTCCTGGGCGTGGAGGGACCGTCCGGAGGTCTGGATGTGGTACTTGAGCTTCTGTGAGCGGTCGTTGCCCCCGTAGACCCCCTTGATGGCCTTCGCCCATATGCGGCGGGCCACACGGCCGATCACCGCGTATTCGGCGTCGATCCCGTTGGAGAAGAAGAACGAGAGATTGGGGGCGAAGTCATCGATGTCCATCCCCCGTGCCAGGTAGTTCTCCACGTAGGTGAAACCGTTGGCCAGGGTGAAGGCGAGCTGGGTGATCGGGTTGGCCCCGGCCTCTGCCATGTGATAGCCGCTGATCGACACCGAGTAGAAGTTGCGCACGTCGTTGGCGACGAACCACTCCTGAATGTCGCCCATCATCCTCAGGGCGAACTCCGTAGAGAAGATGCAGGTGTTCTGGGCTTGGTCCTCCTTGAGGATGTCGGCCTGGACGGTGCCCCGGACCAGTGACACCGTCCGTGCCTTGAGTTCGGCGTAGACCTCTGCCGGAAGCACCTGGTCCCCGGTGACCCCGAGGAGACGGAGACCGAGACCGTCGTGACCCGCCGGCAATGGGCCGGAGTAGACCGGGCGGGGACGGTCGCCGTGGATCCCTGCGATCCTGGCTTCGACCTCGTCCCAGAGACCATTCTCGGTGATGTAGGCCTCACACGCCTGGTCGATGGCGGCGTTCATGTAGAAGGCGAGGATCATCGGGGCCGGCCCGTTGATCGTCATCGACACCGACGTCGCCGGGTCGGAGAGGTCGAATCCGGAGTAGAGCTTCTTGGCGTCATCGAGGGTGGCGATGGACACCCCGGAGTTGCCGACCTTCCCGTAGATGTCGGGCCGCTCGTGGGGGTCCTCCCCATAGAGGGTCACCGAGTCGAAGGCCGTGGAGAGCCGCTTCGCCGGCATCCCGGCGGCCAGATAGTGGAATCTGGCGTTGGTCTGCTCCGGTGGCCCTTCGCCGGCGAACATCCTCGCCGGTTCCTCCTCCGCCCTCTTGAGGGGGAACACACCGGATGTGAAGGGGAATTCACCTGCCACGTTCTCCTGGAGCAGCCACTCGAGACGGTCACCCCACGAGCGGTATCGGGGCAGAGCCACCTTGGGCACCCGGGTGTGGGACAGGGTTTCGTGATGGAGGGGCACCCTCAGCTCCTGACCCCTCACGTAGTAGACGAACTCCTCCCCTGAGTACTCGGCGAGCATCCCCTCCCAGCGCTCCAGCGCCCTCAGGTTCTCGGGTGTGACCGCCTGGCGGGCTTCCGCAATCGCCTCCTCGACACCCAGACCCGTCTCGGCGGCGCCGAGAAGACGGTAGAGACGGTCGGCCGAATCGGCCTGTTCCATGGACCACTGGTCGTAACGACGGATCTCGGTGACGATCTCGGCCAGATATCTGGTCCGCTGTGGTGGGACCACGTGCTGCTTGGACGTGGGCTCGGTTGGCAGCTGAAGCGTGGAGACGACGCTCATCCCCCGGCCTCCGAGAGCCTCGACCATCGCCTGGTAGAACCGGTTGGTGCCCGGATCGTTGAAGTCCGATGCGATGGTGAGGAACACCGGGACCTCGTCGTCCCCGGCGTCGAAGCTGAGATGGTTGCGACGCCACTGTTTGCGAACGTCCCGCAGGGCGTCCTCCGCTCCCTCCTTGTCGGCCTTGTTGATCGCCACCAGATCGGCGAAGTCGAGCATGTCGATCTTCTCCAGTTGGGTGGCGGCGCCGTAGTCGGGGGTCATCACATACATGGACAGGTCGGAGTAGTCCACTATCTCGGTGTCGGACTGCCCGATGCCGGAGGTCTCCAGGAGCACGAGGTCGAAGCCGGACGCCCTCATCACGTCCACGGCATGCTGGACGTGGGGGGACAGGGCGAGGTTGGCCTGACGGGTGGCCAGCGACCGCATGTAGGCCCGGGGATGCGGCAGGGTGTTCATCCTGATCCGGTCCCCCAGAAGGGCGCCCCCGGTCCTTCGCTTCGACGGGTCCACCGAGATCACCGCCACCCGGAGCTCCGTGAAGTCGAGGAGAAGACGTCGCAGAATCTCGTCGACCAGACTCGACTTGCCCGAGCCGCCGGTGCCGGTGATGCCGAGGACCAACGATGTGGACTCCCTGGCACGTCTCTCCAGGTCCTCGAACACGTCCTGGTACTTGTCCGGATAGTTCTCCGCCGCCGACACCAGGGTCGCCAGCATGCCGTGGTCGTCGGGTGTGAGCCCGTCGAGGTCGAGGTCGTCTGGCAGCTGGCCCCGGGGATAGTCGGACCGGGACAACATGTCGCCCACCATCCCCTGCAGACCCATCTGGCGCCCGTCGTCCGGCGAGTAGATCCTCGTCACCCCGTAGGCGGCCAGCTCCTCGCCCTCTTGGGGGAGGATGGTCCCCCCACCGCCACCGAAGATCCTGATCTGGTCGGCCCCCCGCTCGACGAGGAGGTCACGCAGATACCGGTAGAACTCCATATGGCCCCCCTGATAGGAGGTCACGGCTATGGCATGGGCGTCCTCGTCGATGGCGGCCTCGACTATCTCCAGGCCGCTGCGGTTGTGTCCGAGATGGATCACCTCGGCGCCCGAGGCCTGGAGAATGCGACGGAAGATGTTGATCGAGGCGTCGTGGCCGTCGAAGAGCGTGGTGGCGGTGACGAACCGCACCTTGTTGGCCGGCATGGTGGGCGTCTCTCGGCTCAAGCCTCCTCTGACTGTAACGTCCCCCGTTCTCATCTTTCCCTACCCACAGTGGCCAGGAATTGGTTAGATTGAGGAAGTCATGGCCCAGTTCACCGGTCGTCTTCAGGGGCCCGAGCTCCAGCCGAGCACCGTACTGATCGACATCGCCGACGGGAGGTTCCGTGTCTCGGCGGGTCGCGTCCAGATCGGTTCCTGGCCCCTCGCCAAGATCCACGCCGAGCGGACCTCGATCTACCGGTTCGAGCTCGACATCGCCGGGGACAGGTTCGACTTCTTCCCGGATGACCCCTCCACCTTCTCCAGCGAGATCGGGGCCATCGTCGATCTCACCGAGACCAAGGGTCGTTTCGGGCTCAGGCAGCGCATCGAGCGCGTCTCCAACGGCTGAGGACGACTCGCCGGAAGTGACGCTCAACCAACTCGTGAAGAGAGGCGCCATCGCCGGCGCCGCCCTCGTCAGCCTCGAGGCCGCCTACGCATTGCTCAGACCCGCCCCGGCCTTCGTCGAGCACGACCCGTCGGGTGTCTTCGGTGATCCTCGCCACCCACCACTCCGCGTGGTCGTTCTCGGCGATTCGTCGGTGACCGGGCCTGGTGTGAGCGACATCGACGAGATCTGGGTCCGGGTTCTGGCCCGTCGTCTCGCCCAAGGTCGCCATGTCATCCTCAAGTCGGTGGCGGTGGGCGGGTCGAAGGTAGCCGACCTCCTCGACGGGCAACTCGAGGAGGCGATCCTGTTCGACCCGGACCTCGTCCTGGTGGCGGTGGGAGCAAACGATGCGATTCGCGGCGTCCCCCTGCGCAAGTTCGAGCGTGATTTGGATGCGCTCGTCGTCGAGCTGGTCGAGACCGGCGCCACCGTTGTCCAGAGCGGGGTGGGTGACCTAGGGACCATCCCCAGGCTCTTCCCACCCCTCAGGGGAATGATGACCAGACGCTCCCTCGCCTATCACCGTGCCCATCAGAGGGTGGCCCGAAGACATGGAGCTGTCGTCGCCGAGCTCCGTGACGACGACCGGACACTCTGGATCCGTGACCGCTCGCTGTGGTCAGAGGACCTGTTTCACGTCAGCGGGGCTGGTCATGCCAGATGGGCGGAGACCGCCTGGAAGACCTTGCAGCCGGTGATCGGCGATGGATGACGAGCTCGGTCGGGTCGCCGGCGCCATGGTCGGGGAGCTGGCAACCGTCAGACCCGATGGCCGACCGCATCTGGTGCCCATGGTGTTCGCCCTGGTCGGCCGGGACGTGGTGACCGCCATTGATTGGAAACCGAAGGGGAAGAGACGTCTACAACGTCTGGTCAACATCGAGAACGACCCGAGGGTCTCCTTCCTCGTCCACCACTACGAGGATCACTGGGAGCGTCTCTGGTGGGTCAGGGTCGACGGCACGGCCACCATTCATCATTCTAATGACCGCTGGGAGCAGGCCATCGCAGCCCTGGTCGAGAAGTACGCCCAATACCGGGATCGACCACCGGAAGGTGACGTCATCTGGATCGCCACCGAGGTCATCTCGTCGTGGGAGAGCAGACGATGACGCCACGCTCCGTGGCCAGATAGTCCACACGACGGTCGCCCGGGTCCATCGGGACCTCGTCGACGACACGTTCTGACCAGGTCACACCCACCGCGGGGCAATCGGACCGACGTGCGGCGAGGACGGTGTCGTAGTGGCCGCCGCCCCGCCCGAGACGCCCCCCAGCGGTGTCGAAGGCCTGGCCGGGGACCAGCATCAGGTCGATCTCGTGCCACGGCACCGGGTCGCCCCGGTCGACGGGCTGGCTCATGCCCCAGCGATGGGTCTCCCGGGGCAGGTCCCGGTCACGCAGGGTCATGCTGAGATCGTCCTCGATCCTGGGCAACACCCATCGCCACCCGGGGAGCCTGGTGAACAGGGGCTCGACGTCGATCTCGCCACCGAAGGCGAGATAGGCGGCCACCGTGCCGGGGAGACGCACCGACATCCACGCGAAGAGCCCCTCGACAACGCGGAGCGCCACCTTGGGGTCGGGAGAGCGGCCTGTCATCTGCCGACGGAGACCCGTTTTGTCCATCGTCTCAGGGTAAGACGCCGTGGCTACTGTCCGTGCCCATGAGATGGCTGATCGTCGGGCCCCGGACGGTGCTCACCTGGCTGGTCGGGCTGGTGGCCACCATCATCGGGGCCGGGGCGGTGATGATCATCGCCGTCTTCGACGACACCTCACCGATGATCGATCGAGTGATCCGGGGTTGGAGCCGGGCCTGGCTGATCGCCTCCGGCACCAGGCTGGTGGCGACGGGTCGGGAGAACGTCTCCGATGCCACGTCCTATGTCGTGGTGGCCAACCATGTCTCGGCCCTCGACATCATGGTCTGCTTCCTCGCCGTCCGTCTCCCCATCCGCTATCTGGCCAAGAAGGAGCTGTTTCGGATCCCGATCCTCGCCCAAGGGATGCGGGCCGTGGGCATCATCGAGGTCGACAGGGAGGCGAGGGGCGCCATACACGCCGAGGTGAATCGTCAAGCGCGAGAGCTCTTGGAGAAGAACCGGAGCCTCATCATCTTCGCCGAGGGCACCCGCCCCCGGGACGGGGTTATGCGCAGGTTCAAGAAAGGAGCCTTCACCATGGCGATCGCCGGCCAGCTCCCGGTGCTGCCGGTGTCGATCCACGGCGCGTACGAGGCCATGCCCCCGGGTCGGCCCTGGGTCCGCGGCGGCAGGATCGAGGTGATCATCGACTCACCGATCGAGACCACGGGAATGACCTCGGCAGACACCACCGCGTTGCGAGACAGGGTCTACGACGTCATCGCCGGTCGGGTCCGTGAGCTGGGAGGACGGGTTGGCTGACCTCCCCCGGGAGGTCGTGGCGACCCGCGTGGGGGTGACGCTGGCCGGGTCGGTCTGGGTGCGGACCCGGGTCAGTCCCACTGCCCTGGTGATCATGCATCCCGGATCGGGCCCCTCGAACCGTCGAAACGACGGGTACTTCGATCCACTCCGCGACGAGCTTGTGGACGCCGGGCTGGCGGTGGCGGCGTTCGACAAGAGAGGGGTAGGACGATCGACGGGACGATGGCAGGAGGCCGGCATCGAGGCCCAGGCGAGTGATCTCCTGGCTGAGCTGGCCGCCCTCGAGGAAGTGCTCGATCTCGCCGGATTGCCCGTCGGGCTCTTCGGTCACAGCCAGGGTGGCTGGGTCGTGATTGATGCCGCCTCACGGCATGAGGGGTTCGCTTTCGTGATCGTCAACTCCGGCCCCGGCGTGACCCCCGCCGTCCAGGAGAGGTTCGCGGCCCGGGTGAAATTAGAGCAGTCCGGGGCCACCTCCGCCGAAGTGGAGTCTGGCATGTCGCGATACGACGAAATGGTCGGTCTCGCAAGGGCGGGGGCTCCGTTCAACGAGGCCCGGGGACACCACGAGCTCGCCGACTTCGTGCCCGAAGAGGACGCCGCGTGGAGATTCTGGACGTCGATCGCCGACTATGACCCAGCCCGGGCACTGCGGGATGTCAGGGCGCCGGTATTGGCGCTCTTCGGTGGTGAGGACCGCATCGTCCCGGTGGAGGACAGCATCGAGGTGTTTCGGGCGGTCGTGCCGCCCAACCGGCTCACTGTCGAGGTGTTCGAGGGCGCCGACCACCGGATCCAGGTGGGCGACCCGCCCCGATTCGCCCCCGGTTACGTCGAGACGATCCTGGGATTCCTGGGCAGTTACCTGGTCTAACTCGGAGCCTGAAGGGGCAAGCACTCCCAAGGAAGGGCTTCATCAAGCACAAAGCTTTAGCCGGCGAGCTCCCGGTGTTCGGCGGCTCGTTCGTAACGAACCATCGAATCGTCGTCAAGCTCTTCCGAGCGTGGCGAGAAACCCACCCGTTCCAGACAGTGGGCACCGGCCACGTCATCCACTGCGACATCGCCGAACCAGGTCGTCACCGTGGCCACTCGAGGTTGGGCAATCGCCTGCTCGACGATCCGAGCGCAAAGCCTTCGGCGTCGCTCGCTCGGTGCGACCACTACCGCAAACGAGGCCGACCCGTCGGCGTAAGTCTCGACGTCGATCAAACCCACCGGACTCTCGTCTTCGTATGCCACCCACACAACCCTGTCGTCCACCCTGACATCACCATCCCAGGTCCCCGGCTGCGATGCCATGAGGTGAAGCGACCGTCGGAGCCAGTCGCGGTCGCCCAGAGCCAGCCGTGTGACGTCGTCGTCAAACCATGGGAGAAGGAGGTCCAAGACATCCTCGTCCAGGACGGTCAGCTGGAGGTCGGCCACGGTTCCACAATACGGGAGGAAACGAGTCATCTTTCGGCCAAGTCTCGAAGCCGGCAATTGATGGAGCCAAAGCCTCGGCGGTTCGGTGCCGTCGCCTGAACGCTCAGCCTGCCAGCGCCCGGACGACGTAGTACGCCACGGCCCCCACCGCGAGGACTCCCCAGAGTGACCGTTTGAAGAGCACCGCTCCTGCCACGCCTCCCCCGGCGGCGGCCAGGGCCGGGGTGAGCTCGATCGATCCCTCCGGGGCCGCCATACCGGCCGTGGCGATGGCGAAGAACAGGGTGAGCGGGAACAGCTCGAGGAACCTCCCCACCCATCCCTCGGGCACCGAGCGCGGGTTAAGGAGAAAGACCACCCTGCTCGCATAGGTGACCGTCGCCACGATGAGGACGAGGACGAGATCACTCACCGATGGCGGCCCCGATCGCTGCGGCCAGGGCCGCCGCAGCCGTCAGTTGCCAGGCCACCGGGATCGTGACCACGGCCGTCAGAGTGGCTACCACGGCTATCGCCGCTACCCCCAGCTCGCGCTTCGTCCCAACCATTGGTGCGGCCAGCCCGAGGAAGAGGAGCGGGAAGAAGTCCCCGACCCCTAGCGCCTCCGGGTCGATCCTGCTCCCGAACACCGCCCCCACGGTGGTCCCCACCATCCAGCCCAGGTAGAGAAGCAGATCCGCCGCGGTCTTGTAGGCGACGACGTCCGTCACACCCTCCCGATGCGCCCGGACTGTGAGCCCGAACGTCTCGTCGACGAGAACCCATGCGAGACGGAGACGTGTTCCCAGTGAGCGACGCCCGATCATCTCCGCCATCGACGCCGACATCGGGACGTGCCGCAGGCCAAGACCGACCGCGGAGAGGATCACCGGCGCAGGTCCCGCTGCCAGGAGCCCGATCATCGTGAACTGGGCGGCACCGGAGACGATCACCAACGACGAGAAGACCGCGAGCAGGGGGCTGAACCCCGCCTCGACCGCAAGGACGCCGTAGAGGACGCCAAAGGCTCCGGTGGTGAAGAAGAGCATGGCGCTCTCGGCCAGACCACGTCGGAACGAGGGGTCGTCGAGCACCCGCCGACGATAAACCCTCAGTCGTACACCCCCGCCAGGAAGACGCCCTCGGGTTTGACCACGCAGAGGAAGGCCCCCACCGAGGTCACGATCTGGTAACGATCGGCGTCGTCCTCCCCTGCCCACCATCGACCGCTGAGACGCCAGGGACCGCTCCAGGTGAGGACCGGCTCCCATCTCGAGCCGAGACGGATCCTCGAGGGCATCCCGTCGTCCCATTCCACCTGGATCGGTCGCAGGTCCGGGGGGACCAGGGCGGGATGTGGCGTCGGTGTGGCCCCCGGCCAGGGTGCAGCCGGGTCACGTTCGGGGAGGTCGGGTGTCTCACCCCATCTCGACCAGGAGACCCTCTCCCCCGGCATCCGACCCCCCTGTGGCCATCCCTGGAGGACCCCGTCGGGGCCGACCAGCGTCTGGACCCTGGCGAGTGCCCGCTCGGTCTCAATGAGGGTGGTCTCGTCACTGAACAGACCCAACTGACGACCCTCACCGGAGAGATCGGCGGGCTCGATGGTGAGGGAGGTGATGCCCCCGGGGACACCGGTGCTCTCGACCCAGGCGCGCAACTGCCACCAGACCCTGTCGGCGAGCGCCCTCTCGGTGAAGGGGTCGGCGGAGCGCCACACCCTCTGCCGGTCCTCTCCCCCCGCCGAGCCGACGGTGATGGCCACGGTGTGCGGCGCCACCCCCCTCCGACGCAGACTCCCCGTCAGCCTCTCCGCCAGGACACGTGCGGCGAAATCCACCGAGTCGAGAGTCTCCAATGGATCCTCGAATTCCATCCTCACGACGAGGTCGGCCGGTATATCCCTGGGGTCCAGGGGGCGGTCCTCGCCGCTGGCGAGACGATGCGCCAGCAGACCGGGGTCGCCGAATCGCGTCGCCAGGGCATCACGGGGGAGACGGGCGAGGTCCCCCAGGGTGCCGATGCCCAGCCAGCGGAATGTCTCGATCATCTCCTCACCACCCATCGCCTCCCTCAAGGTGGAGAGGTCGAGACCGGCGAGGAACCCGATGGTGTCGGTGACGATCCTTGGCTCACCCACCTTCGCCATGGCCGCCGCCCATCTGGCGGCGAAGGGGCCGTCGGCCACCCCCACCAGTGGCTCCCCTCCCCTGACTCCTTCTGCAGCCCGACCCATCTCCACGGCGAACCGGTGGGCCAGGGCCTCCTCGCCTCCATAGAAGCGCTCCGCCCCGGCGACGGGGACAAAGACCAGACCGGGGGCAACCACCTCCGCACGAGGCACCAGGTCCTCGACGGTTTGCAGCACCGGTTCGAACCGTCTCGTTTCGTCACCCTGGTCACGTGGCATCACCGTGGCGAATGGAGCGAGTGCCTCCGCCTCACGACGGAGCATGCCGAGAGTGACCCCGGCGGCCAGTACCTCGTCGCTGGCACCGGTGACCCGGTCGTCGACGATCAGGACTGGCTCATCCGACTGCCACCCGGTCAACGACCACATCGGAAACCAGACGCACAACGTCCGTGCCCTCATCCTCCACCTCGATGATTCGGGGGATCCCAGCCACCCCCTTGCCCGACGCCTCCAGCACGAGACGTCTCCTGCCCAGACGCCCATGACCACGATCGGCCCCCTCCCAAGTGACCCCGATGGCTCGGAGCCGAAGATGGGAGACCCCGGGGGGCAGGGGGTTGCCCCTCATCACCACCGCCACCCGACGGGCACGGGCCATGGCCGCGAGACGACGCAGGTCCTGCTCCTTGACCCGCACCGGGACCTCGGCGTACAGGGCCCTCACCCCTTCGAGCAAGACGGCGGTCACCTTGGGCCAGAGTGCGTGGTCGGGGCAGCGGACCACCACCAGTCTCTCCGGTTGGACCCCGGTCTCCCATGCCGCCGGTGGTGAGATCCAGCCTCTCGAGTCGAGGACGACGACCGGGGCGGTCCGGGAGTGGTCGGCGAGGAGACGAAGCCCGAGACGGGTCAACCCGGTCCCCAGGTCACCGACCATCTCCACCACCCGTCCCGGCCGGACTACGAGCAGATCGTCGAGAGTGGTGTCGGTGCCCAGCATGGGCGTCACACTATATCGAACATGTGTTCGATGTGAAAGAGGGATGATTCGGGGGGTCTCATCCGTCTCCCCCCCTTTCTGTGAAGATCTACCGGTGCTATACCCCATCAGATCTTCACGGAACGGTTGGGGACGATGACCGACCTCTTCTCCGCCCATGCCGACGAACTGGCTCTGGCCAACGCACCGTTGGCGACACGGATGCGTCCCAGGACGCTTGACGAAGTGGTGGGCCAACCGGGTCTCCTTGTCCCCGGGGCCGCCTTTCGTCACATCGTCGAGTCGGGTCGACCGGTCTCCATGCTGCTTTGGGGGCCCCCGGGCACGGGGAAGACCACGCTGGCCCGTCTGGTGGCGTCCTACGCCGACTCGGCCTTCGCCACGTTGTCGGCGACCTCGGCCGGGGTCAAGGAGGTCCGGGAGATTCTCGCCGCCGCTCGGGAGCGTCTCTCGACGGACGAGAGACGGACCGTGCTCTTCCTTGACGAGATCCACAGGTTCGCCAAGAACCAACAGGATGCCCTCCTCCCCGGTGTCGAGGACGGGACGATCATCCTCATCGGGGCCACCACCGAGAATCCCTTCTTCGAGATCAACTCTCCACTGATGAGCCGGATGACCTTGTTTCGGCTCGAGCCCCTCAACCCAGCCGATCTGCGTCGGCTGATCGACGTCGCTCTCGGTGACGAGAACCGTGGCATCGGGGCGCTCGGTCTGGCCATGACCGACGCGGTCGCAGACGAGATCGCCACACGCACCGGGGGTGACGCCCGTCAGGCGCTCAACTCACTCGAGGTGGCGGCGACCCTCGCCACCGCAGCTGGTCGGACCACGATCCTCGAAGAGGACGTGTCCGAGGCCCTGCAGCGGCGTCTGGTCCGTTACGACAAGACCGGGGACAACCACTACGACGTGATCTCGGCCTTCATCAAGTCGGTCAGGGGGTCGGACCCCGACGCCTCCCTTTACTGGCTCTTTCTCATGCTCGAGGCGGGCGAGGACCCGGAGTTCATCGCTCGCCGTCTCATCATCCTCGCCTCCGAGGACATCGGTCTCGCCGACTCGGAGGCCCTGGGGGTCGCCGTTGCCGCCTCACAGGCCCTGGCCTACGTGGGTCTGCCCGAGGCCGCACATCATCTCGCCCACGCGACCATCTATCTCGCCACCGCCCCCAAATCGAACAGCGTGGCCAGGGCGATGGGCGCGGCACAGCGGCTGGTCCGGGAGGGAGCCACCCCGATGGTCCCCCCACACCTCCGGTCCACTGGATACGGCGGGGCCGCCCAGCTCGGTCATGGGGAGGGATACGTCTATCCCCACGACCAGCCGGGAAACCTCACCGACCAGCAGTACTTCCCGGACGGGGTCGAGCCCGAGGTGCTCTATCGGCCCGGTGACAACGGCGAGGAGATGTCCATCGCCTCACGGCTCGACAAGATCGACGAGGTCCTCCGTCGCCGCGGACGCAGTTGAACCTATCCTGAATCACATCTCCGCGACTGAGGTCCCATGGAGAAGAAGCGAATCCTGGTCGCCGACGACTCGGAGACGATCACAACGCTGCTCACCACCGCCCTCGAATCGGGCGGCTACCTGGTGACCACCGCGACCGACGGCTACGAGACCTACGAGCTGGGAAAGACGGGTGTGTTCGACCTGGTGATCCTCGATCAGCTCATGCCCGGTCTCCTCGGTCTCGAAGTCATCGACCGCTGGCAGGCCGAGGGTGTCACCACCCCCGTCATCGTGCTCAGCGGTGTCGACGACGACCGCACCGTGGTGGACAGCTTCGACAGGGGCGCTGTCGACTTCGTCCGCAAGCCGTTCCGGGTCCCCGAGCTCCTCGCCAGGGTGCGCCATCGCCTCAGCGTCTGAGCGTCGGCCCTCAACAGGACCGCCCCGCCTTCCGATGTTCTAGGACAGACCCATGACCGAGGTCGCCCAGCTCGCGACGCTGATCATCTTCGCCGCCAACGCCCTGCTGGTAGCGGGTCTGATCGCGCTCAAGACGACCCACCGCATTCGAGGGAGACAACAGGCCAAACGCAAGAGGCGATACATGGGTCTGGTCAGCCGTCATATCGCCTACCCCAACTGCACCGACCCGATAACCCCGGCGATGGCCACCGACCCCGCCTTCCTCGACGCCGTGATCGACGTCCGAAATGCCGTGGTCGGTCCGGAGGTGGAGACGCTCCGAGGCATCGTCGACCGCCACGGCGTCATGGCGCACCAGATCAGACGGCTTCGCTCGTCGTTCCCGCTGGGGCGGAGACTCCGGGCCGCGGTCGCCCTGGCCGAGCTCGGCGATGAGACGGCCGCCGGCGTCCTGATCCATCACCTCTCCGATCGCGAGCCGGAGATCCGCATCCAGGCCGCCAAAGGTCTAGGACGAATGGGCTGGACACCGGCGATCGACGTCATCGTGGGCCGCTTTGCGACCGAGACCCCGTGGGTGCGGGCCCGTTTCGCCGACACCCTCCTCGGTTTCGGCTCGGCGGCGACATGGCCTCTGCTCGCCTACATCACCGTCAATCATCGCTTCGAGCGCGAGGGCCCGGTGGCCGCCATAAGAGCGCTCGCCGCACTGGGCGATGACCAGGCGACACAAACGCTGATCGAGGTGCTCCACGAGGCCACCGACCCCGAGGTCAAGATCGCGACGGTCGAGACATTGGGTGCCCTGGGGAGCCCTCGGGCCGTCCCTGTCCTCCGCAACCAGATCCGGTCCCCCGACTGGAGGATCAGGGCCAAGACGGTGACGGCTCTGGGCGAGATCGGCGACGTCGGGTCCCTCGACCTCCTCGCCCGTGCCCTGACGGATTCCGACTGGTGGGTCCGGCGCAACGCCGCGGCGGCCCTGGCCAAGGTGGGTGGCGGTGTCGACCGTCTCTACGAGGCCCTCATCGGCAAGGATCGGTTCGCCGCAGACGCCGCCGCCGAGTCACTCGCAGACGCCGGGGAGCTGGCAGCGGCTCGTCGGCGCATCGGTGAGGGCCGGCCCCGGGAGCGTGATATGACACTCGTGGGACACATGTCCGGAGACCGGCCATGATCGGGGATCTGCTCGGCATCGTCGGTGAGGGGATCCTCATCTACTTCATCCTGATGCAGCTCTATCTCGCCTATTTGGCCGCCCGGTCCGCCGCCGTGTTGAGACGGTCCCATCATCTGGGGAGATTCGGGAGGATCACCGAGATGCTCTCCAGCAGGACGAGCCCGCCGGTGTCCATCGTGATCCCCGCCTACAACGAGGTCGCCGGCATCGTCGACTCGGTCCGCTCCATGTCGCTCGTCAGGTATCCCCGTCTCGAGCTGGTGATCGTCAACGACGGCTCGACTGACGGGACGCTCGAGACGCTGGTGGCTGCGTTGTCCCTGGAACGAGTGACGATCCCGTACCGTGGGGACATCCCCACCGCCGAGATCCGGGGTATCTATCGGGGACGTGGCGCCACCGACCTCACCGTCATCGACAAGGCGAACGGGGGCCGCGGCGACGCCCTCAACGCCGGGCTCAACGCCGCCAGGTACCCATACGCCCTGTGCACCGACGCCGACGTGATCCTCGACCCCGAATGTCTGATGCGGGCGATGCAACGTGTGGTGGAGGACCGTGAGCGCACGGTGGCGGTAGGCGGCAACGTGCGCCCCTTGAACGGATGCCGTCTCGAACTAGGTCATCTCGTCGACGCCGAGGTTCCCAAGGGGATCATCGAGCGGATGCAGGTGCTGGAGTATCTGCGCACCTTCGTCGCCTCCCGACCGGCGTGGTCCGACATGAACGCCCACCCCTTGGTCTCCGGGGCATTCGGAGTCTGGAAGAGATCGGCGGCCCTTGCCGTGGGCGGGTTCACCAGGGGACACATGGGCGAGGACATGGACCTGACGATGAGGCTGCATCGTTACCACGCCGACCGGGGAATCCCCTACCGAATCGTCTACGAGCCCTCGGCGGTGATCTGGACCGAGGTCCCCTCGACGAGACGGGTCCTGAGACGGCAGCGGATCCGATGGCACCGTGGGCTGATGTCCGCGGTGAGGGACTTCATGCCGATGACCTTCAATCCCCGCTATGGAACCCTGGGTCTGGTCACCTGGCCGGCGATGGTGCTCTTCGAGTACCTGGCGCCGATGATCGAGGCCGCCGGATGGCTGATCATCCCGCTCGCCCTGGCTCTGGGGACGCTCAACTCCTCGTCACTGCTCTGGCTGGCGGCGATCGCCTTCGGTGTCGGTCTGGCCAACTCGCTGATCTCCCTGATGCTCGACGAGTCCTACGGCTACTTCAACAGCCCGGCGGACGCCTCCCGTCTGCTCACCATGGCGCTGATCGAGAACCTCGGTCTCCGCCAGATGACCGTGGTCTGGCGGATCCGAGCCCTCTTCGGAGGGCGCACCGTCCGTGCCTGGGGTGACATGGAGCGCCGCGGGGTCGCCGGCCTGGCGACCGGGCCGTGACCGATCAGCCCTCCTCGAGGTCCTCGATCGTCCGCGGCCAGTCGTCTTTGAGGAGACGGGAGAGGGAGCGGTCGGCGAGAAGACGGCCCTCCGTCTGACAAGTCGCGCAATAGTTGGTCTCATTGTCGGCGTAGACGATGCGCTGCACCGGCGAACCGCAACGAGGGCAGGGAAGACCGAATCTCCCGTGGACCGCCATGTCCTCCCTGAAGGCGGTCACCTTGGTTGGCCACTCACCGCCGAGCTCTGAGCGCAGCTTCTCGGTCCAGTCGGTGAGGGTGGTCACCACGGCAGCATGGAGACGGGTCATCTCCTCGGTTGTCAGCTGGCCACTTCGCTTCACCGGCGAAAGCCGAGCCTGCCACAAGATCTCGTCCGAATAGGCGTTCCCGATGCCCGAGAAGACCGTGGGGTCGGTGAGCACCCGTTTCAACGTGCGGTTGTCCTTCGATACCGCGGCGGCGAACTCGGTGGAGTCCACCCCGAGCGGCTCCACCCCGCCCCTGTCGAGCCCGGCGACGCCCTCCCAACCCCGGAAGACCCAGATTCCGGCGCGGCGATGCGTGCCCTGCTCGGTGAGGACGAGTGTCCCGTGCTCGAAGTCGACCGCCGCCAGGCCGACCTTCCTGGGAACGGGTTTCCCCGTCGTCTCCCACCGGAGACGACCCGCAACCATCAGATGTATGACCAGATAGAACTCGTCGGGAAAGCCGAGGACGATGCGCTTCCCCACCCGTCTCAGACCGGTCACCCGCCGGCCGACGAGGACGTCGTGTCGCGGCTCGAATGTCCTCAAGACCGAGGGTGAGACGATTCTGACCCCGGTCACCGTGTGCCCGAGAACCCTGGCCTCCAGGGCCTCCAGATAGACGACGATGTCCGGCAGCTCGGGCAAGACTCAGCCGTCGTCGGTGCCGGAGACCAGCACCGCAATCCCCACCACCATGCCTCCGGCGACGAACCCGTAGGCGACCAGGGTCGAGGTGTCGGGGATTCCCCGGTTCACGAGGAGTGCGAAGAAGAGCACCACCAGCGAGGTCACCAGGAGGGCAGCGGCACGGGCCCATCTCCACCCGACAGCCATCAGATAGGCGAGGGCCACCAGGATCACCCCACCGAGGAGAAAGGCGATCCAGAACGGAAGGGGTCCCAGACTCTGTTCCCCGGCATCGAACCTCTCGCTCCCGGGCTGGGTGCTGATGAGGACCGCACCAAGGACGATGAGGGCGCCTGCGAGGGCCACGCCGATTGCGGGGAGATTCGATCTCGGCTCGGGTTCGGCCTCGGTCTCCTGGAGCAGCGGCCGATCGGGGTTGTGACGTGCCGCGAGACGACGGGCCATCCTGGGGGACGCCGCAGCCACCCCCAGCTCCTCTGCGATCCCCGCGTCGTCCTCGGCCCTGAGAAAGAGTTCCTCACCCTCCGCCCTGATGATGAAACCCTCGTCGAGCACCTTGAGACCGATCTCATGGATCGACCAGTCCCCGACCACTCCTTGCTCGGACTCGATGTGAAGACGACCCGACCCGGCGATCACCCTTACCGGCACCCCGGGACCGGGCTCGCCCTTCAGTTGGACCACCCCCGTCGTCTCGAGGGACATGGCTCGATGTTACGGGTCGGCTGGGCAGGCGCCGTTGTTTGTCGCCGGGCCCTACTCGTTCATGCGCTCGAAGGCCTCGTCGAAGCTCTGAGCGGCCCGACGACGGTTGCGACCATCGCCGCCACGACTCTCACCGCCGCGGCTCTCACCGCCGCGGCTCTCACCGCCACGACCCTCACCGCCACGGCCCTCGTGTCTGCTCGGCTCCCGGTCTCGGCTCCGGGAACCGCCCCCGTCGCGGCCACCGCGACGGTCGCCACGGTCGTTGCGGCCACCACCCCTGCGCTCTCGCCCTTCGGTCCTGCCGGCAGGCTCCGGCTCGGGCAGGGTGGCGCCGGCGAGGGCGTCGACGAGCTCGAGACTCACCTTGCCCCGGTCGATCTCCCTCACCCGCACCTTGAGAATCTCACCCTCGGCGAGATAGTCCTCGACACGCTCCACCCGCTTCGAACCGTCGAGACGTGAGATGTGAAGCAGACCGTCACGACCGGGGAGGATGTTGACGAAGGCGCCGAACTTGGTGATGCTCACCACCTTGCCGTCGTACTCAGACCCGACGACGGCCTCCGGCGGGAATGCGATCTGGGACACCCTCTCCTTGGCTGCGGCCAGGGCCGCCCCGTCGCTCGAAGCGATGCGGACGATGCCCTTGCCGTTGGTCTCCTCGATCTCGATGCTGGCACCGGTCACCTCTTCGAGCTCGCGGATCACCGCGCCCTTGGGACCGATCACCTCACCGATCTTGTCCTTGGGGATCTCTAGCGTCTCGATGCGTGGGGCCCACTGGTTCATCTCGGGGCGTGGCTCCGCGATCACCTGGTTCATCGCCTCCAGGATCCTCAACCTCGCCTGCTTGGCCTGGTCGAGGGCGTCTTTGAGCACCGCAGAGGGGAGACCCTGGATCTTGGTGTCGAGCTGCATCGCGGTGATGACCTCAGCGGTGCCCGCCACCTTGAAGTCCATGTCGCCGAGGGCGTCCTCGGCTCCGAGGATGTCGGTGAGGGTCACGTACTCGCCGTTCTGATGGATGAGCCCCATGGCGATACCGGCGACCGGCGCCGATATCGGCACCCCGGCATCCATCATCGACAGGCTCGAGGCACAGACCGAGGCCATCGACGTCGAACCGTTCGAGGAGAGCACCTCCGACACAAGTCTCAGTGCGTAAGGGAACTCCTCCTCGGTGGGGACCACCGGCAGCAGGGCCTTCTCGGCGAGGGCCCCGTGACCGATCTCACGACGCTTCGGGCCCCTCATGAAGCCCGCCTCACCGGTGGAGAATGGTGGGAAGTTGTAGTGGTGCATGTACCGCTTCGAGTCCTCGATGGCGAGGGTGTCGAGCATCTGCTCCATCTTGAGCATCCCCAGGGTCGTGACGTTGAGGACCTGGGTCTCCCCACGCTGGAAGAGCCCCGAGCCGTGAGTCCTCTCTATGAGCCCGACCTCGATGTAGAGGGGCCGGAGGTCGGCCGGTCCCCGACCGTCGAGACGCACCCCCTCGGTGACGACCCTCTCCCGGGCCATTTGCTTGAAGACGCTCTTGAACGCCCGCTTCGCCATCGTCTGGCCCATGATGTCGTCATCGGCGAGACCGAGGGCGGTGATCGTCTCGGTCTGGGCGGCGTCCTCGGCGTCCTGTCGCTCGTGCTTCCCGGAGATCTGCAACACGGGTGCGATCAGGGGCCGGGCCAGGCTCTCGACGCGCTGATAGATGTCGTCGGTGTAGTCGACGGCCTCGTCCCAATCGAACACCCCGACCTCCACCTTCGACACCAGCTCCAGCTGGAGGTCGATCAGCTCGGAGATGTACTTCTTGGACTCCTCCAGACCCTGGGCGACCGCGTCCTCATCACTGGGACTTTCACCTTGGGCGATGAGACGGAGGCCGTCATCGGTGGACCCTGCCTCGACCATTGTGATGTCGATCTCACCTGCGTCGTTGCGACGACCGGCGACCACCAGCTCGAAGACCGACTCGGCGAGGTCTGCCTCGGTGGGGAAGGGGACCCACTCCCCCTTCTTGAGTGCGAGACGAACCCCCCCGATCGGTCCCTGGAACGGGATGGGGCTGATCATCAGGGCGGCCGAGGCGCCATTCAGGGCAACCACGTCGAACGGGTTCTCCTGGTCCACGGCGAGTGAGGTGACCACGACGTGGGTCTCGTACCGATAGCCGTCGGTGAACGAGGGCCGGAGTGGGCGGTCGATGAGACGGCAGGTGAGGATCGCCTGCTCCGAGGGGCGTCCCTCGCGTCGGAAGAACGAGCCGGGGATGCGACCCACCGAGTACATCCGCTCCTCGAAGTCGACGGTCAACGGGA
>JAKEHF010000106.1 GCA_022615295.1 Actinomycetota bacterium
CCTGCACTGGCTGGCTGAGGCATTGAAGGACACAACCTGTTCGCTGCACGCTATGGGCTCATGACCAACCACGTGCACCTGCTCCTGAGCCCCAAGAGAGCCGCGGCGGTACCGAAGCTCATCATCTCCTTGGGACGGCGCTACGTGCAGTATATCCACCGGCAGTACCGGCGTACGGGCACCCTCTGGGATAGCCGCTACCAGTCCTCACTCATTCAAGCGGAGACCTATCTCCTCACCTGCATGTGCATGCGTTACATCGAACTGAACCCCGTGCGTGCGGCGCTGCGCCCATACCAACTGTCGTTCGAGATATTGACGAGCACTTCGGCATCATCGATACGTGACTCGAGACCGTTGACCTTCTCGAACAAGGCCTGGTAACGGGCGAGCCGCCGGCTGACGTTGCGCGCCTCGTCTGGGTCCTCCCACAGGTCGGGTGAGGCGACTTTCTCCCTCAGCGCATCGAGCTCGGTCGCCTTGCCCTCCAGGTCGAGGAAGACTCTCGCCTCATCCAGACGCTTGCGCAGCTCGGCGGTCAAGGAGTAAGGATCGGTGGGTTCGGTCATACGTATGACCGGTGACCTGAGTCAGGCCCCATGGCAGCGCTTGTACTTCTTCCCGCTCCCACAGGGACAGGGATCGTTGCGACCCACCTTGTCGCTGTGGACCGGTGAGCGGGCCATCCCGGCTCCGGCCGGGGCCGGCTCGACCCGTTGTGGCTGGGTCTTGGGTTGGGCGACCTCGACGTGGAACAGATATCGCACCGTGTCCCTCTTTATGCCGTCGACCATCTCGGTGAACATGTCGTAGGCCTCGCGCTGATACTCGGAAAGAGGGTCCCGCTGACCCATCGCCCGTAGACCGATGCCGGCACGGAGATAGTCCATCTCCGACAGGTGCTCCCTCCACTTGTTGTCGATGACCGAGAGCATCACCGAGCGCTCCACACGTTTGATGAGGTCGCCGCCCAGCTCCTTCTCCCGGGCCTCATAGGCGCCGAGGGCCTCGTCCACCACGAAGTCGATCACGTCGTCGAGCCCGGGCCTGTCTTCGACCGAGTCCGGGCCCACCTTTGTCGTGTAATAGATCTCCAGCTCGCGATGCAGCCCGTCCCAGTCCCACCCAGAGGGTGACACCTCGTCGCCCAGGGTCTGCTCGACGGTGTCGGTGACCACATCGGTGATCCAGTCGGCGATGAGGTCCTCGTCGGACATGCCCTCCAGGATCGAGCGTCGCCAGCGATAGATGTTCTCCCGCTGGGTGTTCATCACCTCGTCGTACTTGAGGACGTTCTTGCGGATCTCGAAGTTCTGCGACTCGACCTGACGCTGCGCCCTCTCGATCGCCTTGGTGACCATCTTGGCCTCGATCGGCTGGTCCTCGGGGAGACGAAGCCGATCCATCATCGAGGACACCCATTCCCCTTGGAAACGTCGCATCAGGTCGTCCTCGAGGGACAGATAGAACCTGCTCTCCCCGGGGTCACCTTGACGCCCCGACCTCCCTCGGAGCTGGTTGTCGATGCGTCGCGACTCGTGTCGCTCGGTGCCGATCACGTAGAGACCGCCGGCCTCGATGACGCTGCGCTTGTCCGGGGAGATCTGGTCTTCGAACTCCTCGGTCAGCTTCTTCTCCAATTCGGCATACGAGGGATCATCCGGGATGACCCCCCTTCTCTTGAGCTCGGCCCTGGCCAAGCCGTTGGGGTTCCCACCTAGCTGTATATCGACACCGCGACCGGCCATGTTGGTGGCCACGGTCACGGCTCCGGGACGACCGGCCTGGGCGATGATCTCCGCCTCCCGGGCATGGTGCTTGGCGTTGAGCACCTCGTGCTCTATGCCCTGTTTGGCCAGCAGTCTGGACAACAGCTCTGACCTCTCGATCGACACCGTCCCGAGGAGGACCGGCTGGCCCTGGTCTCGCCGGTGCTTGACGTCCTCGACCACTGCCCCGAACTTCCCGGCCTCCGTCTTGTAGACGAGATCACCCTGATCGGCCCGCGCCACCGGCTTGTTGGTGGGTATGGCGAGCACCTCGAGCCCATAGATCTGGGCAAGCTCGGCCGCCTCGGTTTGAGCGGTCCCTGTCATGCCGGCGAGACGGTCGTAGAGACGGAAGTAGTTCTGGAGGGTGATCGTCGCCAGGGTCTGGTTCTCCTGCTTGATCGCCACGCCCTCCTTGGCCTCTATTGCCTGGTGGAGACCGTCGGAGTAGCGCCGGCCCTCGAGGACGCGACCCGTGAACTCGTCCACGATCTTGACCTCTCCATGGTCGATCAGGTAGTCGACATCACGTTTGTAGAGCGTCTCCGCCTTGAGCGACGTCTCGAGATGGTGGACGAAGTCGACCGCGGCGTGGTCGTAGAGGTTCTCGATGCCCAGGATCTGCTCCACCCGGCTCACCCCATCCTCCGTGGTCAGCACCTGGCGCTTCTTTTCGTCCACCTCGTAGTGGACGTTCTGCTGCAGCCTCCGGGCGATCTTGGCGAAGTCCCGATACCACCGGGCGCTGTCCGAGGCGGTCCCCGAGATGATGAGCGGAGTTCTCGCCTCGTCGATGAGGATCGAGTCCACCTCGTCGACGATGGCGTAGTGATGACCCCGCTGCACCCTCGCCTCGGAGGTCATGGCCATGTTGTCCCTCAGGTAGTCGAAGCCGAACTCGTTGGTGGTCCCATAAGTGATATCGGAGCGATAGGCGCGGCTAGGAGCACCCCGATGATTGCCGGCACAAAAAGAAACCACTGCACGATTTGATTCAAC
>JAKEHF010000107.1 GCA_022615295.1 Actinomycetota bacterium
GCCTTACCCCCTCCGGCCCTGCGGGCCACCTCCCCTGTCGGCCTGCGGCCTTACCCCCTCCGGCCCTGCGGGCCACCTCCCCCAACGAGCCTTCGGCTCTGGGGGAGGAAACACGGTCGCTCCGCTCCCTGGGGGAGGAAACGTATCTCCCCCCAGCGGCCTTACCCCCTCCGGCCCTGCGGGCCACCTCCCCCAACGAGCCTTCGGCTCTGGGGGAGGAAACACGGTCGCTTCGGTCCCCGGGGAGGAAATCGGCCATCATGTCCCGGTTGGTCACCTTCAAGCTCTTCGCCATCCCGGTCACCGTCCAGGCCTCGTTCCTCCTCATCGCCGTGCTTCTCGGTTGGACCTCGGGTCTCGGCAGTGTCGTCACCTTCCTCTCATGGGTGTTCGTCGTCTTCGTCTCGATCGTCCTCCACGAGCTGGGCCATGCCCTGGTCGCCAGGTCTTACGGGGCTACTGTCGCCATTGAGCTGAACGGTTTCGGGGGTCTCACCCGATGGGCGGTCCCCGAGGGTGAGCTCTCACCCGGACAACGGGCTGCGGTGGCCGCCGCGGGCTCTGCGGTGGGGCTTGTGCTCGGGGGGCTCGTCTGGGTGATCTCGGCTGTCGTCGGCCCCTTCACGGGCACCCTTGGTCTCGTGGTGAGGCTGGGCATATATGTCAACGTGTTCTGGGGTCTGCTCAACTGGCTTCCGATCAGACCACTCGACGGTGGGCATCTCTTCAGCGCGCTGCTGGCGAAGGTGGTGCCCCAATCGGCGGCGCGGGTGGCCCGTGTCGTGTTCACGATCACCGCTGCCGGGGCGCTGGCCCTCGCCATCTACTACCGACTGATCTTCGTGGGGATCCTCTCCGCATGGTTGCTCCTCGGCGAGCTCGGCCTAGGTCAGCGATCGGAGCAGCCTGCCGGCCTCCCCACTCTCTCCTACGACGAGCCGGTCGCCGAGCCCGAGGACCCTCCGGAGCGGATGGGTTAGCCTTGGCGGTGATGGACTTCGCCTACTCGGGAAGGGTCGAGGAGCTGAGGGGCCGGCTCAACGAGTTCATGGACTCCCACGTCTACCCGGCAGAGACCGTCTATCGGGAACAGATGACGGCAGCCGGCGACCCGCATCATCATCCTCAAATCATCGAGGACTTGAAGAAGGAGGCCAGGTCACGTGGTCTGTGGAACCTGTTCCTCCCTGACGCCACCCATGGTGGAGGTCTCGGTGTCCTCGAGTATGCCCCCCTCGCCGAGATCACGGGGAGGAGCCCCCACCTCGCGCCCGAGGCTCTCAACTGCTCGGCGCCGGACACCGGGAACATGGAGATCCTCCACATCTTCGGGACCCCCGAGCAGAAGGAGACATGGCTGCACCCCCTCCTCGAGGGCGAGATCAGGTCCTGTTTCTCGATGACCGAGCCCGACGTGGCCAGCTCCGACGCCACCAACATCCGCACCACGATCACCCGAGACGGCGGCCAATGGGTGATCACTGGCCGCAAGTGGTTCTCCTCGGGCGCCGCATCCACCCGGTGCAGGTTTTCGATAGTGATGGGGGTGACCAACCCCGAAGCCGATCCCCACCGGATGCAGTCGATGGTGATAGTCCCCCTCGACACCCCGGGGGTGGTTGTCGAGCGGGAGCCGACGGTTTTCGGCTATCAGGAGAGGGGAGGCCACCCCCAGATCCACTTCGACGGGGCACGGGTCCCCCACGACCATCTCCTCGGCGAGGAGGGGGGCGGGTTCGCCATCGCCCAGGCCCGTCTCGGGCCTGGGCGGATCCATCATTGCATGCGGGCCATCGGCGCCGCCGAGCGCTGTCTCGATCTGATGATCCAGCGCTCCAAGGCTCGGGTCGCCTTTGGCAAGACCCTGGCGGAGCAGGGTGTAGTCCAGGAGTGGATAGCCGACGCCCGGATCCGGATCGAGCAGGCCCGGCTGCTCGTCCTCAAGACCGCCTGGCTCATCGACCGTCATGGCACAAAGGGGGCCAGGACCGAGATCGCCGCCATCAAGGTGGTGGCCCCGGAGGTGCTGACTTGGGTCGCCGATCGCGCCATACAGTCGTTTGGCGCCGCCGGGTTCACCGAGGACTTTCCCCTCGCCGAGATGTACTCGATGGGGCGCTGGCTCCAGGTCGCCGACGGCCCCGACGAGGTGCATCGGCGCTCGGTGGCGAGAACCGAGTTGGGCAGGCTCGAACCAGGGGCCGTTCCTCCACCGTATAGCACCTGAGCGGATCCACCAGGGCCGCGAGACGGAACGAAACAGGTTGACCATGCGTTTATGTGGGTCTATCGATGATTGGTGACGAGTGATAGACCTGACGATCATCCCGTGGAGGGAGGCGGCCGCCTGTCTCGAGGTCAGAGACCAGGTGTCCTTCTTCCCCGACAAGGAGGACATGGTCGGCATCGCCCGGGCCAAGGCGGTTTGCGCCGGCTGCCCCGTTGCCGACGAGTGTCTCTCCTGGGCCTTGGAGACCAACCAGACCGAGGGAATCTGGGGTGGTCACACGGCCAAGGAGCGCCGGTCGCTGCGTCGCCGCTGGATCGAGGAGATCCGCAAGGCGAGCTGACGTCCCTCCATGGGGCCGGGGGATCACACGAGGAGAGCCGCTAGTGCCCCGTGTTGTCCTCTATGTACTCGATGATCTGGTCGGCGATGTCGACACCGCTCGTTTCCTCGATCCCCTCCAGACCGGGAGAGGAGTTGACCTCGAGCACCATCGGCCCTTCCGTGGACTGGAGCATGTCGACACCGGCCACATTGAGCCCCATCGTCTTGGCGGCCCTCACCGCGGTGGCCCTCTCTTTGGGGGTGAGCTTGATCGCCTCCGCCGACCCACCGCGGTGGAGATTGGAGCGGAAATCGCCGGCGGCGCCGGTTCGGCGCATCGCGGCAACCACCTTGCCCCCGACCACGAAGACCCTGATGTCGGAGCCACCGGCCTCCTTGACGTACTGTTGGACGAGGAAGTTGGCGTCCATCTGCCGAAAGGCCCCGATCACCGACTCGGCGGCTTTCCGGGTCTCGGCGAGGACCACCCCGACACCTTGGGTGCCCTCGAGAAGCTTCACCACCACCGGGGGCCCCCCGACGACATCGAGAAGACCGTCGACGTCCTGTGTCGAGTGGGCGAAACTCGTCGTGGGCAGACCCACTCCCGCCCTGGAGAGGAGCTGCATCGAGCGGAGCTTGTCCCGGCTTCGACTGATGGCGTCCGAGCCGTTCACGGTGAAGACTTCGGCCATCTCGAACTGACGGACCACCGCGGCGCCATAGAAGGTGTAGGTGGCCCCGATCCTGGGGATGATGGCGTGGGGTCGCACCTCCTCGCCCCGAAAGAGGACCTTGGGCCGTCGTGCGGTGATGTCCATGTAGCAGCGCAGATAGTCGACGACCGTCATCTCGTGACCCCTGGCGATGCCCGCCTGCTTGAGACGGGACGTCGAGTAGAGACTCGCGCTCCGGGAGAGGATGGCGATCTTCATGTTTGGGTCATTCTGCCGGGTCGGGCACCCACATAGCTGCGACCGGGGTCGACCAGGAAGCGTCTCCTGATGGTCCTTCTCCCCAGCAGGAGTCGGAAAGTCATCTCGTCACGGACCGTCAGGTTGACGAGGGCCTCGATCTCGCGACCGGCGATGATCATCCGGGTTCGTATCACGGGTCTCAGCTCGGTGCGTCCCCCCGGGTTCTTCACCTTCCGCTCCATCACCACCGCGGCCTCACACGGGATGGATGGGGATCGTTTTCTCTGCCGGGGATGGACGTCGAATCTGACGTGGGGCACACCGTCACGCTCGAAACGGACGAGATTGAATGCGTGTAGGGAGGAGTTGTCGGCGCCGGTGTCGATCTTGGCCTTTATCTCGGCGATGCCCAGATCCGGGAGTTGCACCCACTCCCGCCAACCGATCGTCTTCCGACTGACCACTGGGCCAACAGGCTAACCCCAAACCAGGGGGTAGAGGCGAACCAGGAAACATGATATTTGACACATCAGATTTCATGCGTCATACTCCAAGCACTAATCACATCCAGATCGATACAAGGAGGTTGTGCAGAGATGCTGATGCGTTTTGATCCGTTCGCCGATCTCGATCGTCTCACCCGTCAGGCGTGGGGCCCGACCCGAGTCAACTACATGCCGGCCGACGCCTATCGGCTGGGTGATCGCTTCTACGTGCACGTCGATCTTCCCGGTGTCGACCAGGACTCGATCGATGTGACGGTGGAGAAGAACACCCTGACGATCAGCGCCGAGCGGCGTTGGGAGAGGGACGACGACACCCAGGTGCTGATCAACGAGCGACCCTTTGGATCGTTCAGTCGTCAGTTCTTCCTGGGTGACAGTCTCGACACCGACAGGATCGAGGCCGGCTACGACCATGGTGTCCTGACCGTCTCGATCCCCGTCGCCGAGACCGCCAAGGCCCGAAAGATCGAAGTGGGCACCGTCCACGAAGCACTCGCCCACTGACCAGAGCGACGAACGAGCGAAGACCCCGGTCGCCAGACCGGGGTCTCCTTTGTGACGTCGGTCAGGCCAGAATGTCGATGTGAGCGACCGTCGGTTACCACCTTGGTTGATTGGTTTGCTGATCGCCATCGCCCTGTTCTTCGTGCTCCTCCTCGTCTCACAACTCTTCGGGTTCGGTGACGACCCCTCCCTCGAGTCCCTGGGCGGCTGAGACGGCTATGCCGATCGTCGACATGCCCGCCGCCGAGGTCGAAGTGACGGCGGAGCAGGTGTCGGCGTTGCTCGAGGAGCAATGGGAGGGGTGGGCCGGACAAGAGGTGACTCCCCTCGCCTTCGGATGGGACAACTTCTTGTTCCGGGTCGGTGAGGATCATGTCGCCCGTCTTCCCCGTAGGGAGATGGCGGTCCCCCTGGCCGAGAACGAGGCCCGTTGGCTGCCGTCGCTGGCGTCGGGTCTCCCCCTCCCTATCCCGGCCCCGGTGTTGCTCGGGGCACCGGGTCAGGGATATCCGTGGCCGTGGACGCTGGTCCCCTGGATCGAGGGGGTCTCGGCGGCGACGGCTGGCGGCATCGCCTATGCGACCTGTGCCGGCCAACTCGGATCGTTCCTCCGTGCCCTGCATCGGCCGGCGCCCCGGGAGGCGCCGGCCAATCCCTACCGGGGTGTCCCTCTACTCCAGCGTGACTCTGGCACTCGAGAGAGAATTCGAGACCTGGTTGAGGACGTGGAGTGGGCGCTTCACATCTGGGGTCTTGCCTTGGCGGCTCCGGAGAGCAGCGAGAGGGTCTGGCTGCACGGCGATCTCCATCCCCACAATCTGTTGATCTCCGACGGGATCCTCTCCGGGGTGGTCGACTTCGGCGATGTCTGTGGAGGCGACCCGGCGACCGATCTCGCTGTCATGTGGTCGTTCCTGCCGGCCGAGCGTCACGACCGGTTCGTCGCCGTCTATGGGGTCGATGACCCAACCTTGTGGGCCAGGGCCAAGGGGTGGGCACTCAGCCTCGGTCTCGCCTATGTCGCCAACTCGGCGGACAACTCGGTGATGGCCGCGGTCGGCGAGAGGATGCTGGAGAACCTCGCCGAGGACGGGGACCCTTGACGGTCTTCGGCGCCGTGCGATAGGATGACACCCGGTCCTCCGGGACTGGAAGACGACACCGTGACCCCGGTCACGAGTCGTCCTACAACTGCAGAATTCTCGATTGGGATATGCACGCGCCGGTGCTAGCATGTCCTTTCTGCGTTACTCCCCGATGCACCACCTCAAGGAGGCACCTCTTGGCTTCGCGCGTGGCTGAGCGCTTCTCTTTCGGCAAAATCCCCGAAGTCCTACCCCTACCCGACCTGCTCGCCGTACAACACGAATCGTTCCAGTGGTTCCTCGACGAAGGTCTGCGTGAGATCTTCAATGAGATCAGCCCCATCGAGGACTTCACCGGCTCGCTGGCGCTCGAGCTCACCGATCATCGTTTTGCCGTACCCCAGATGACGATGGAGGAGGCCCGGGAGCGAGACGCCAACTACGCCCAGCCCCTGTTCGTCACCGCCCGGTTCATGCATCGGACCACCGGTGAGATCAAGGAGCAGCAGGTCTTTCTCGGCGACTTCCCGATCATGACCGAGAAGGGCGTGTTCATCATCAACGGCACGGAGCGGGTCATCGTCTCCCAGTTGGTGAGGTCACCGGGGATCTACTACGACGTCGCCAAGGACAAGACCTCGGACAAGCTGATCTACTCGGGCAAGATCATCCCGGGTAGGGGCGCCTGGATCGAGTTCGACACCGACAAGAAGGACACCATCGGGGTTCGTGTCGACCGCAAGCGTCGTCAGTACGTCTCGGCGTTCCTCAAGGCGCTCGGAATCGCAGAGACCGACGAGGAGATCCTCGAGATGTTCGGTCACGCCGAGTCGATAAGGAACACCATCGAGAAAGACACCGCCGTCGACCGTGAGGACGCCCTGCTCGACCTGTATCGCAAGCTGCGCCCCGGCGAGCCGACCACCGTCGAGTCGGCGCGCTCATTGATCCAGACCCTGTTCCGCAATCCCAAGCGTTACGACCTCACCAGGGTGGGTCGTTACAAGATGGCTCAGAAGTTCGGCGAGCCGACACCCAAGGACTATCGGGCTGAGGGTCTGCAGATGCTGCGCGACGAGGACATCGTCGACGGCATCCGCTATCTGGTGGCCCTGCATGCAGGTGAGCCCACGATGACGACCCATCTCGGCAAGCCGGTGGCCATCGCAATCGATGACATCGACCACTTCGGGAATCGGCGCATACGCACCGTCGGGGAGCTGGTGCAGAACCAGGTTCGGGTGGGTCTCTCCCGTCTGGAGCGGGTGGTCCGGGAGCGGATGACCACCCAGGATCCGGAGGCGATCACCCCACAGAGTCTGATCAACATCCGGCCGGTGACCGCTGCGATCAAGGAGTTCTTCGGGACAAGCCAGCTGAGTCAGTTCATGGACCAGCCCAACCCGCTGGCCGGTCTGACCCACCGTCGTCGTCTGAACGCCCTCGGTCCGGGCGGGCTGAGCCGGGAGCGCGCCGGCTTCGAGGTCCGTGACGTCCATCCGTCCCACTACGGTCGGATGTGCCCCATCGAGACCCCGGAGGGCCCCAACATCGGGCTCATCGGGTCCCTCGCCTGTTACGCCCGCGTCAACGACTTCGGGTTCATCGAGACGCCGTATCGAAAGGCGGAGAACGGCATCGTCACCAACAAGGTCGACTATCTCACCGCCACCGAGGAGGAGCGCTACGTCATCGCCCAGGCCAACGCACCACTCAAGCCCGACGGCTCCTTCCTCAACAAGCGGGTCCTGGTGAGACGGGCCGGCGGCGAGGTCGAGTACGTCGACCCCAAGAGCGTGGACTACATGGACGTGTCGCCGAAGCAGATCGTCTCGGTGTCGACATCCTTGATCCCGTTCCTGGAGCACGACGACGCCAACCGGGCCCTCATGGGCTCCAATATGCAGCGTCAGGCGGTGCCCCTGCTCACCGCGGAGGCACCGTTGGTCGGGACCGGCGTGGAGCGCCGGGCCGCCCAGGACTCCGGGGACATGATCGTCTCACCGGTGGTCGGCGACGTGGTCGAGGTGACGGGCGACCAGATCGTGGTCAAGGAGAAGGAAACCAACAAGAGGCACACCTTCCTCCTCGAGAAGTTCGCCCGGTCCAACCAGGGCACCTGCATAAACCACAAGGCCATGGTCCGGGAGGGCGACAAGGTGAAGGTGGGTGATGTGCTCGCCGACGGGCCGTCCACAGAAGGCGGTGAGCTGGCCCTGGGGCGGAACCTGCTGGTCGCCTTCATGCCCTGGCAGGGTCACAACTTCGAGGACGCCATAATCATCAGCGAGCGGCTCGTCAAAGACGACAGCCTCACCTCGATCCACATCGAGGAGCACGAGATCGACGCCAGGGACACCAAGCTCGGCGCCGAGGAGATCACGAGGGACATCCCCAACGTGCCCGAGGAGGTGCTGGCCAACCTGGACAGCGAAGGGATCATCCGGGTCGGCGCCGAGGTCGGGCCCGGCGACTATCTGGTGGGCAAGGTCACCCCCAAGGGGGAGACGGAGCTCACCCCGGAGGAGCGTCTGCTCAGGGCCATCTTCGGTGAGAAGGCCCGTGAGGTCCGTGACACCTCGCTAAAGGTCCCTCACGGTGAGAACGGCAAGGTCATCGGTGTCAAGGTCTTCAAACGCGCCGACGGATACGACCTGGCGCCGGGGGTCAACGAGCTGGTGCGCATCTACGTCGCCACCCAGCGCAAGATCTCGGAGGGTGACAAGCTGGCGGGACGTCACGGGAACAAGGGGGTCATCTCCAAGGTCCTTCCCGAGGAGGAGATGCCCTTCCTCGCCGATGGCACACCGGTCGACATCATCCTGTCCCCGATGGGAGTTCCCTCCCGGATGAATCTGGGCCAAGTGCTGGAGACCCATCTCGGATGGGCGGCGGCCCAGGGTTGGCAGCCCTTCAAGAGCGACTCCCCGGCGGCTGTCGGCACCGCCCCATGGACCATGACCGCCACCCCGGTGTTCGACGGTGCGCGTGAGGACGAGATCATGGCGGTGATCGCCAACGCCCACCCCAACAGGGACGGGGAGCGTCTTGTGGGCTCCGACGGCAAGGCCGTCCTCTACGACGGACGAACCGGCGAGCCCTTCGACACCCCGATCACGGTCGGTTACATCTACATGCTGAAGCTGGTCCATCTCGTCGACGAGAAGATCCATGCGCGGTCCACCGGGCCCTACAGCATGATCACCCAGCAGCCACTCGGTGGTAAGGCCCAGTTCGGCGGTCAGAGATTCGGTGAGATGGAGGTGTGGGCCCTGGAGGCCTATGGGGCCGCCTATGCGCTGCAGGAGCTCCTCACCATCAAGTCGGACGACGTCCAGGGCCGGGTCAAGGTGTACGAGGCCATCGTCAAGGGCGACAACATCCCGGAGCCGGGCATACCCGAGTCGTTCCGGGTGCTCGTCAAGGAGATGCAGAGCCTGTGTCTCAACGTCGAGATGCTGGCCGCCGGTGAGGAGGTCGAGCTACGCGAGCTGGAGGAGGACAGCTCCTACCGCTCCGTAGAGACCCTCGGCATCGACCTGAGCCGTCCGGAGCGTCCCGACAGCGAATGAGGTCACGGCGAGCCGGGTCACAGTGGGGGGTGCGAGCCATAGCGTGCCCGGTCGCCAGGTTCTCTTGAAGAGGAAGTGAGTGTCAATGGTCCAGCAATTGTTCGATGAGCTGAAGATCGGTCTGGCCTCGAGCGACCAGATCCGCGCCTGGTCGTATGGGGAGGTCAAGAAGCCCGAAACCATCAACTACCGCACATTGCGCCCCGAGAAGGAGGGGTTGTTCGATGAGCGGATCTTCGGCCCACAACGCGACTGGGAGTGCTACTGCGGCAAGTACAAGCGGATCCGTTACAAGGGGATCATCTGTGAGCGCTGCGGCGTCGAGGTCACCCGGGCCAAGGTGCGTCGCGAGCGGATGGGTCACATCGAGCTGGCTGCGCCTGTGACCCATATCTGGTTCTTCAAGGGCGTCCCCAGCCGTCTCGGCTATCTGCTCGACATGTCCCCCAAGGAGTTGGAGAAGGTCATCTACTTCGCCAGCTACATCATCACCTCCGTGGACGAGGAGAAGCGCCAGAAGGACCTCCCCGAGCTCGAGGCGGCGATGCGTGAGGAGATCGAGGTGGTCAAGGCGGAGTTCGCCGAGTGGCACTCGGTCCGTCTCGAGGCCCTCGAGGACGAGCTCGGCCGTATGGAGGAGGGCGGGGCCAAGGCCCAGGAGATCAACGCCCGACGCAAGGAGGTCGAGCGAGAGATCAAGGACCGCAACGAGCGCAGCGAGCGCGAGATCGAGCTGATCGAGGACGCCTACGACACCTTCCGCACCTTTTCCCCCAAGCAGCTGGTCGAGTCGGAGCAGCTGTGGCGAGAGATCTGGTTCCGTTACGCCGACTACTACCAGGGCGGGATGGGGGCCGAGGCGATCAAGGCGCTGCTCGCCAATCTCGACCTCGACGCCGAGATGGCCCAGCTCGAGACCGATCTCAACGGCGGCTCCCAACAGAAGCGTCAGCGGGCCACCCAGCGCATGAAGGTGGTCAAGCCGTTCTGGGAGGGTCACAACCGTGCCGGCGACATGATCCTCGAGACGGTCCCGGTGATCCCACCGGATCTGAGACCGATGGTCCAGCTCGATGGTGGGCGTTTCGCCACCTCGGACCTCAACGATCTCTACCGGCGTGTGATCAACAGGAACAACCGGTTGAAGCGTCTTCTCGATCTTGGGGCTCCCGAGATCATCGTCAACAACGAGAAGCGGATGCTCCAGGAGGCGGTGGACGCCTTGTTCGACAACGGGAGACGTGGCCGAGCCGTGACCGGTCCGGGGAACCGCGCCCTCAAGTCGTTGTCAGACATGCTCAAGGGCAAGCAGGGCCGTTTCCGTCAGAACCTCCTCGGGAAGCGGGTCGACTACTCGGGACGCTCGGTGATCGTCGTGGGTCCGTCGTTGAAGCTGCACCAATGCGGGCTGCCCAAGGTGATGGCGCTCGAGCTCTTCAAGCCTTTCGTGATGAAGCGTCTGGTGGACCTGGACCTCGCCCAGAACATCAAGGCGGCCAAGCGGATGGTCGAGCGGCAGCGTCCCCAGGTGTGGGACGTCCTATCGGACGTGATCCAGGAGCACCCGGTGCTTCTCAACAGGGCGCCGACGCTGCATCGTCTGGGCATTCAGGCATTCGAGCCGGTGCTGGTCGAGGGTAAGGCCATTCAGATCCACCCATTGGTGTGCGAGGCGTTCAACGCCGACTTCGACGGCGACCAGATGGCCGTCCACCTCCCCCTCTCGGCCGAAGCCCAGGCCGAGGCGAGGGTATTGATGTTGTCGACCAACAACGTCCTTTCCCCGGCGTCTGGACGACCCATCGTCACTCCCTCCCAGGACATGGTGATCGGCATCTACTACCTCTCGGAGAGGGTTGAGGGCGACATAGGAGCCGGGCGGCGCTTCACCGATCTCGACGAGGCGATCATGGCCCACGAGATCGGCGAGCTGTCGGTCCATGCCCCGATCAGGATCAGGCTGGGGGAGCGTGCCGGCGACCCGGCGTTGCACACCGAGCTGAAGCCCGTGTTGCGCAACCTCCTCAACGACGAGCCTTTCGACTCGGAGGGGCTCGCCGAGACCACGCTGGGGAGGGTCATCCTCAATGATGCCTTCCCTCCGGGATTCCCGTTCATCGACGCGGTGGTCCTCAAGTCGGACATTCGAACCCTGATCGAGACCATCATCGAGCGCTACCCGCGGTCGGCCGTCGCCGACACCCTCGATGCCATCAAGGAGTTGGGCTTCCACTACGCCACAAAGGCCGGTCTCACCATCGCCCTCGACGACGTGAGGACGCCCGAGAACAAGGCCGAAATCCTCGCCGAGTACGAAGAGCGCGCCGAACGGGTCCAGACCCTCTTCGCCAAGGGGGTCGTCACCGATGACGAGCGCCGACAGGAGCTGATCGAGATCTGGACGGAGGCCACGGAGCGGGTCACCGAAGCCATGAAGGCCAGCCTCAAGGCGGAGCGGTTCAACTCCCTGGACATGATGGTGGGCTCCGGCGCCCGGGGGAACATGATGCAGCTCCGTCAGATCGCCGGGATGCGTGGCCTGGTGGCCAACCCCAAGGGTGACATCATCCCCAGACCGATCATCGCCAACTTCCGCGAGGGTCTGTCGGTTCTCGAGTACTTCATCTCGACCCACGGGGCGCGGAAGGGTCTCGCCGACACCGCGCTTCGAACCGCCGACTCCGGCTATCTCACCCGACGGTTGGTGGACGTCTCCCAGGAGATGATCGTCCTCGAAGAGGACTGCCAGACCGACAGGGGGATCGTCATCAAGGTGACGGACGAGCGTGGCCACAAGATCCGGAATCTCCGCTCCCGGATCTATGGCCGGGTGCTCGCCGACGACGTCAAGGAGGACAAGACCCTGGTGGTGACCGAGGACGGGGCCAAGCTCAAAGCGGGCACCTTGGTGGGCCCCAAGGAGCTCCACGCCGTCGAGGGGGCCAACATCGAGTCGGTCCGGGTCCGCTCACCGTTGACCTGTGACACCAGGGCCGGCGTCTGTCAGGCCTGCTACGGATTGTCACTGGCCACCGGCCGGGTGGTGGAGACGGGCGAGGCGGTTGGCATCATGGCCGCACAGTCGATCGGCGAGCCGGGCACCCAGCTGACCATGCGGACCTTCCACACCGGCGGGGTCGCCGGTGAGGACATCACCCATGGTCTGCCTCGCGTCGTCGAGCTGTTCGAGGCCCGGACCCCCAAGGGGAAGGCGGCGATGTCCGAGATCAGCGGTGTCGCACGTCATCTCGACGATGCCGAGGGGCGGAGGATCGTGGTGACCTCCGGGGAAAGGGAGGTCGTGTATCCGATCTCACGGTTCGCCAAGCTGCGCTTTGTCGACGGGACCGAGGTCCAGTCGGGGACTCCACTCACCGAGGGCCCACTCGACCCCAAGGAGGTGCTGGAGATCGGTGGGGTCCGGGCCACCCAGCAGTATCTGGTCGACCAGGTTCAGGAGGTCTACCGGTCCCAAGGTGTCGAGATCCACGACAAGCACATCGAGATGATCGTGCGTCAGATGCTGCGTCGTGTCCTCATCGTGGCGCCCAACGACTCGGACTTCCTGCCCGCGGCTCTCATCGACGACCAGACCTTCCGTGACATCAATCGTGAGCTCCTCGCCGCGGACAAGCATCCCGCCGAGGGTCGACCCCAGCTGATGGGGATCACCAAGGCGTCGCTGGCCACCGATTCCTGGCTGTCGGCCGCCTCCTTCCAGGAGACGACCCGGGTCCTCACCGACGCCGCCATCCAGAGCCGCTCCGACTTCATGCGGGGACTCAAGGAGAACGTGATCATCGGCAAGCTCATACCCGCCGGCACCGGAGCAGCCCAGTACCAGGCCCTCCAACCTTCCCTTCCCGGGGCGACCACGGTTGCCAGTCTCGGTTTCCTCGGTGAGGGCTACGGTGGCGCCGATGATGGCGGCCTTCCTGAGGACCCCGCCGAATGGCTGGCCTCTCTCGGCTCAAACATCGCCGAGGCCGAGGAGGAGTAGCAGACGCCGTTGACACCCTTTTCGGGGTGTCGTAGGTTCTCCGTCGGTTCGGGCACGGGAGGGAAGGAGAGGCCGGTGGTTTGACCACTCCACGTGATCGGGAGGGTCGACCCCTCGACCCGGAGGCCTTCGCCAAGTATCTGGCGGAGCAGCTCGCCACCAGTGAGCCCCCCAAGGGCGCGAGAAGACGACGACGGGATCCAAGACCGCCGAAGCCAAGAGGCGGAGACTGGCTGGGCAAGACCCTCACCGGTCTCGGGATCGCTGCCATCGTCATCGGCACCGGTCTCGCCGTGGCCTCGATCGTGATGTGGGTGGCGGGTCTGCTGCCGACGTCGGAGCCGACGACGGACACGGCTGTCTCCTTTCCCGGGCAGGCGACCACGGGCGACATCATCGTCGCCACCACCCAGACGACTGCGCACGGGACGACGACGACGGTGGTCGTGGGGAACACACCGTTCGTGACCACCATCACGACCCCGGGATCCCCCATCGCCCTTCCCCCGCCCACGACGACCGCTACGACCACGACGACCACGACGACCACGACGACCACGACGACCACGACGACGATCGCCGGCACCACGACCACCGGCGGGACGACGACCGTGCCGACCACCATCCCCGACACCACGACCACCCTCGGCACCACCACCACCGTCTGTGTGGTCCCACCCGGACCCTGTCCACCCTGAGCCGGCCCTCCTCCGGCACTTCGTGCTTTCCTCCCCCAACGGTCGCTTTGCTCCCTGGGGGAGGAAACGTATCTCCCCCCAGCGGAGCGTTGGGGGGAGTACCGGCGTAGCCGGGGAGGGGGGCTCCTCCCCCTCTGGGCCAGGAAACCGGGGTGGAGAAAGCGATTTGTTAAAGGAC
>JAKEHF010000108.1 GCA_022615295.1 Actinomycetota bacterium
AAGCGTGCCGAGGCACAACGTCTCGCTGCGGAGCGTGCCGAGGCGGAGCGTCTTGCCGCGGAGCGTGTCGAGGCGGAGCGTGTCGAGGCGGAGCGTGTTGCTGCGGAGCGTGCCGTCAAGGCCAAACACGACCGTCGGGACCAGGACATGGTCAAGGAGGTGCTGGGCACCTCGACCTCCGATGACCCGGACTCGTCCAAGGAGCTTGTCGTCGATCTCGGTGAGTACGAGAGCGAGCCCGTCCGGGCCCCGGAGCCCGTGGTGGCAGCGGCGGTCAAGGAGAAGTCCGGATTCATGGGCACGGTCCGCTCCGCGTTCACCCGAAACGGCCGCAACCACGAGCACGACTTCGTCGAGGCCCCGGGTGGGCTGGGTCTCTCCCGCTTCATCTGTCGAGAGTGCGGGTTCGTTTCGATCTCAGCCAACGACTGAGAACCACAACCAGCTTGGGCCCCCAGGATCGGCG
Source organism: Actinomycetota bacterium (assembly GCA_022615295.1). Taxonomy (GTDB): domain Bacteria; phylum Actinomycetota; class Acidimicrobiia; order Spongiisociales; family ZC4RG35; genus ZC4RG35. Next base: position 467 of record JAKEHF010000108.1, read on the forward strand.
GTAGCCTGCCGCCGGTGTCCGTGATACGACCGGTGATCCTCTCCGGCGGCTCGGGGACCAGGCTCTGGCCCCTGTCCACACCCAGCCGTCCCAAGCAATTCGCCGACCTCATACCCGGCGGGCCAACGCTGTTCGAGGCGACTTTGAAACGTCTCGAAGGTGACGCTCCGATAGTGGTCACCGGCGCCGATCATCTCGGCCTGGTCGAGGAGTCGCTCGCCAAGCTCGGGAAGACACCACATTTGGTGGTGGTGGAGCCCGCCGGCCGCAACACCGCTCCCGCTGTCGCCGCGGCCGCACTGGTCAGCGCGCCCGACGACGTCCTGGTGATCCTCCCCGCCGACCATCTCATCGAGGACGTCACGGGGTTTCGGGCGGCCGTCAACTCGGCGGTGGACCTTGCCGTCTTGGGCCATGTGGTCACCTTCGGAGTTCGCCCCACCCGACCCGAGACCGGATATGGGTATCTCCAGGCAGGCGAGCCGCTCGGGGCCGGTCATCGTGTGCTCCGCTTCCAGGAGAAGCCGACGGCGGAGGAGGTGGGGGGTCTCATGGCCGGCCACCTGTGGAACTCGGGCATGTTCGTGATCAGGGCAGGCACGATCGTCGACGAGATGACGACCCACTGTCCCGACCTCCTCGAGGGGGTGAGGTCGGCACTGGGATCGGTGGACGAGCACCTCCTCCGGCTGGCCCAGTCCTTCACCACAGTCACCCCGATCTCATTCGACCACGCCGTCATGGAGAAGACCGAACGCGCCGCCATGATCCCCATCGACGTGGGATGGGACGACATCGGCTCCTTTGCGTCGCTGATGGGCCATTTGCCATTGGACGCGGAGGGCAACGCCGTGTCGGGCCCGGTGATCCTCGACGACGTCACCGGATCGCTCGTCCACGCTTCAGATCGAAGGGTGGTGGTCTCCGGGGCCAGCGACCTCGTCGTCGTCGAGACCTCAGAGGGGGTCCTGGTGGTGCCGCTGAGCCAGGCACAACGTGTCCGAACCCTCGCGGAGCGCGCCCAGAACCCCCGATGAGGCTCCTGGCCGCCGGTCTGGTGATTCTCACCGCGTGCTCGGTGGGCCGCCCTCCTCCGGACGCCACCGGTGAGGAGATCTATGCCCAACTCTGCTCCAACTGTCATGGCGATGAGCTGGAAGGGCGTATCGGACCCTCCCTGGGCCCGGGCTCCGAGGCCGAAGCGCAGCCCGACTCCTTCCTCGAGCTGACCATCCTGCACGGCAGGGGGAGAATGCCATCGTTCTCATCGACGCTCGACGCCAGCCAGCTTGAGCGCCTCATCGTCTACATCCGGGAGGTGCAGGGCCGATGACCACCGTCCTCGAGGGTGTCGAAGCCCACCCGGTGCGGATCCCGATGCGTCACAGGTTCCGACGGGTCGACCATCGGGAAGCCGTCCTCCTCCACGGACCATCGGGTTGGGGTGAATTCTCGCCATTCCCCGAGTACCCGCCCGAGGTGACGGCTCGCTGGCTGGCCGCAGCCCTGGAGCTGGCTTGCGGCAAGCTGCCGGCGCCGGGCAAGGCCGAGGTGTCGGTGAACGTCACCGTGCCCGCCGTCGACCCAATGACCGCCAGAGCCATCGTCGAGGGCTCGGGGGCCCGCACTGCCAAGGTCAAGATCGGCGATCCAGGTGATGACGAGGAGGCGGACCTTGCCCGAGTCGACGCCGTCATCGACGCGCTCGGCAAGGGCGGGAGGGTGAGGGTCGACGTCAACGCCGCATGGGATCTGGACACCGCGACACGACGTCTCGAGCGTCTCGTTCCGTACGGTCTCGAGTATGCCGAGCAGCCGGTGGCGACTCTCGAGGAGATGACCGAGCTTCGACGCCGGGTGCCGATACCCCTGGCGGCCGACGAGATCGTGCGCAACTCCCCCGACCCGGCCGGCATGATCTCCGCAGGGGTCGTGGACGTGTTGGTGCTCAAGGTGCAGGCGATGGGCGGGGTGAGCCGGATCCTCGACCTGGCCGGTCGGGCCGGCTCGGGGGTGGTCATCTCATCCGCGCTGGAGACCTCGGTCGGCATGTATGGGGGTCTCTTGGCTGCGTCGTTGATCGACACCCCCTATGCCTGTGGCCTGGGGACCGTCGCCCTTCTCGCCGGTGATCCCACCAGCGAGCCCCTACTGCCACACGACGGGTTCCTTGAAGTGCGCCGGCCCGAGCCCGACCCCGAGCTGCTGAGGCGGTGGAGGCCCGACGACACCACCCACCTGCTGGACCGGCTCCACGCCGCGGCAAGGATCCTGGCATGAGCCGGCCGAATCCCTCGACTGCGATGGCCGAGGTGGTCATCGACGAGCTGCATCGCAATGGCGTGGCCCTGGCGGTCATCTCCCCCGGGTCGAGGTCGGGTGCACTGGCCATCGCCGCCGACTCCCAACCCGGCGTCGAGACTGTGGTCGCCCTCGATGAGCG
>JAKEHF010000012.1 GCA_022615295.1 Actinomycetota bacterium
ATCCATCAGGACCATCCCCGAGAAGACCAGGAGGTCGGTGATGCCTCCTGTCTCGACGATGCTGGCGACATCGAGCCACTGCACCACCGTGAACCCGGTGGCGGCGAGCAGGACCCCGGCGGTGAACAGCCCGAGGATCCGGTGCCGCGGTCTCCACTGAACGTCGACGAGGAGGACTCCGGCGGCACCCACCGCCAGGATCAACTCGGGGAAGATGGCCAGCCAGCTGACCTCGGGGGTGATCATGGCTCGGCCACCAGGACGTCCGTCGCCCGACCCGGGAAGGGGACCACGTGACCGGTGGCCGCCTCGATGTGGTCCAGGGTGGCCTCCGTCGAGGGCCCGATGCGGTCGAGGAGGATCCCCGGATAGAGCCCGATGACGAGAACCAACACCGCCAGGGGTGCCAGGAGGACGATCTCCCTCACGCTCAGGTCCGCCAGCTCGCGGTTCTCGTCACGCAATGGGACACCGGTGAAGACCCGTTGATAGGCCCATAGAAGGTACACGGCGGCAAGGATGACCCCGGTGGCGGCGATCACCGAGAGGGTGGGGAGGGTGACGTAGCTGCCTATGAGGACGAGGAACTCCCCGACGAACCCGTTCAGCCCGGGGAGACCGATAGACGCGAAGCACATGAAGAGAAAGAAGCCGGCGAGCAGCGGGACCGTCTTCTGCAGACCCCCGAGCTCGTCGATCCTCTTGGTGTGACGGCGGTCGTAGATCATCCCGACCAAGAGGAACAGCGCACCGGTGGTGAGACCGTGGTTGACGTTCTGGACCACCGCGCCTTGGAGTGAGCCGGAGGTCAGGGCGAAGGTCCCCAGGACGATGAAGCCGAGATGGCTGACCGACGAATAGGCGACGAGTCGTTTGAGATCCGGTTGGACGATGGCCACCACTGCCCCGTAGACGATCCCCACCACGCCGAGACCGGCCATGACCCACACCGCGTCCAGGGACGCCTCGGGGAACAGGGTCAGGTTGTACCGGATCAGGCCGTAGGTCCCCAGCTTGAGGAGGACGCCGGCGAGGAGCACCGACCCGGCCGTCGGTGCCTCGGTGTGGGCATCGGGCAGCCAGGTGTGCAGAGGGAACAAGGGGACCTTCACCGCGAAGGCGATGGCGAATGCGGCGAAGAGCCATCGCTCGGTGATCGGGGGGAGGTCGAGCCTGGTCAGATCGTCGAGAGCGAAGGAAGGAAAGCCGATGGCGGAGTCGTGGACCAGCGCCAAGGCGATGATTGCCGCCAGCATGAGAGCCGAGCCGAACGCGGTGTAGATGAAGAACTTGAAGGCCGCATAGACCCGTCTCTCGCTGCCCCAGACCCCGATGATGAAGTACATGGGGATCAACATCGCCTCGAAGAACACGAAGAAGAGAAACAGGTCGGTGGCGAGGAAGGCACCGAGCATGGCCGCCTCGAGGAGGAGGGTCAGCGTGACGAACTCCTTGACCCGGTTGGTGATGGTCGTCGAGGCTCCGAGGGCGATGGGCACCAGCAGTGCGGTGAGCACCACCATGGGCATCGAGATCCCGTCGACCCCGAGACGCCACCCGATCCCCCACGGCCGGTACCACGGGTAGTCCTCGACGAGCTGGAAACCGGCCACGGGCTCGAAGACCCAGAAGAGGTATCCGGCGAGGGCCAGGGTGACTAGGGAGACGGCGACACCGAGGGGGAGATGGACCTCCCTCCGCCGCGAGGGCACCAGGGCGACCGCCACAGCCCCGGCCAGGGGGACCAACACCAGCCCGGTCAGCATGTGTCCCCCCGCCTGCGGGGGGACCGCCGGCACGAAGGGCCGGCGAGGGGGGCCCGAGGCGCAGCCGAGGTCGTCCCTCCCCTGGCAGCGCACCCCCGGCACAAAGACCTGGCGAGGGCGGTGCGACGCGGAGCCGAAGTGGTGTCTTGCCTCACAGCACACCCGCCACCAGCCAGACGATCGCCACGATCGCCCCGACCATGAGAAACGCCGCGTAGTTCCGGACCTGACCGGTTTGGATACGCCGGACCCCGGCGCCGGTGCGGCGAACCAAGCGGCCCACACCGTTCACCGCCCGGTCGATCACCCCCTCGTCGACTGAGAATGCGGTGACCTCGGCGATTCTCCGACTGGGGGTCGCGATCGCCGCCCCATAGATGTCGTCCACCCGATAACCCTCCCGCCATAGCCCCCAGAGACGGCGGGTCTCGAACCCGGCACCGAGATCCGGATCCCGCTCATAAGCGAGATAGGCGGCGGCGATGCCAGCCAACCCGGCGAGCACCGATACTGCGGCGAGGATGAGATAGCTGAGCAGGCCTTCGGCCGGGTGCTGCACGGAAAGCCCCTCATAGACCGGTTCCAGGAAGCTCTCCAGGGTGGTGCGGATCGGGGTGTTGACCAGACCCCCGACCACCGTCAGGACCGCCAACACGATGAGCGGCACCGTCATCACCCGTGGGCCGTCATGGGGACTTGCCTCCTCTCCCCACCGCGGGGCTCCCAGAAAGACCAGCACCCATTGCCTGGTCATGTAGAAGGCAGTGAGCAGGGCGGTGATGAGACCAAGCACCCACAGGATGGAATACCAGCCACCCCGGGCGAACAAGGAGGAGAGGATCTCGTCCTTCGACCAGAACCCGGCGAGGGGCGGGATGCCGGCCATGGCGAGCGTGGCGATTCCCATGGTCACCGCGGTGACCGGCATGCGTCGGAGAAGACCTCCCATCCCTCTCATGTCCTGGGCGTGGCCCATGGCGTGGATGACCGCTCCCGCACCGAGGAAGAGCAGCGCCTTGAAGAAGGCATGGGTCATCAGATGGAAGATCCCGGCCACGTAGGCGGTGGCCCCCACAGCCATGAACATGTATCCGAGCTGGGAGATGGTCGAGTAGGCGAGAACCCGCTTGATGTCATCCTGGGCGAGGGCGATGGTGGCCGCCCACAGCGCGGTCAGAGCGCCGACGGTCGCCACCACCACTTGGGCCATCGGCGATGCCTCGTAGATCGGAGCCGACCGGGCGATGAGATACACCCCGGCGGTGACCATGGTGGCGGCATGGATCAGGGCCGACACCGGTGCCGGACCCTCCATGGCGTCGGGTAGCCAGACATAGAGCGGGATCTGGGCCGACTTCCCGGCAGCTCCGAGCAGGAAGAGAAGACCGATCGTCGTGGCGAGACCGGTGCCGATCTCAGAGGAGAACACCCCGGCAAACGACAAGGTCCCGAAACTGGTGAACACCAGCATGAGACCCACCATGAAGCCGAAGTCGCCGATTCGGTTGACGACGAACGCCTTCACCGCGGCCCCGGGCGGTCGAGGCCTGGTGAACCAGAAGCCGATCAGCAGGTAGCTGCAGAGGCCGACCAGCTCCCAACCGAGGAAGAGCATGGCGAAGTTCCCCGCCAGGACCAGGGTGAGCATCGAGGCTGCGAACAGGTTGAGGTAGGTGAAAAACCGCCCGAACCGCTCGTCGCCGTGCATGTACCCGATGGCAAAGAGGTGGATCAACGTCCCAACACCCGTCACCACCAGGCTCATCAAGGCCGACAATGGGTCCCAGAGGATCTCCAGGTTCGCTCCGACTGCCGGCATCCACTCCCAGAGCAGGGTGGTCGACCCGTGGTCGTCACCTCGGAAGAAGGGGATGGCGGCGAGCAGAGCCACGACGAACGAGGTTCCAATGGCGCCGCTGGCCAGCCAGCCCGCAGCCGGCTCCTTGAGGAGTCTGCCGGCGAAGTGGAGCGTCACCGCCCCGGCGAGGGGCAGGGCGATCACGA
>JAKEHF010000109.1 GCA_022615295.1 Actinomycetota bacterium
AGCACACAACCAAGTGTCGACCTGCCCGAGTTCCCATCGTGGAGGGGATGTCGATCGCTTGCGACCCTATCCGGGGCGAGCGCCTTCTAGGATCGCCGCCCGATGCCCAGCACTGCCATCCCCCGGCCTCATCCCGACGTCGGCACCGAGCTGGTCAGGGATTGGCGTCCGGTCGGTGAGTCACGGGGGACCTTTGTCCTAGTCCACGGTCTGGCCGAGCACAGTGGGAGATATGAGCGAACCGGCGACCTTCTCGCCGAGTCGGGCTTCTGGGTGAGGGGTTTCGACCTGATCGGCGCCGGCGGCAGCGGGGGACGACGCTGGGACATCGACGACTGGTCCCGATATCACCAACAGATCGAGGGTCATGTCGCCTGGGCCCGGGAGCAGGGCGGCCCTGTCGTGCTGATGGGGCATTCCATGGGCGGCAATCTCGTGCTGGGGTATCTGATCGGCGACCGGGTCGCACCGGATCTCGCCGTCGTCTCCGCTCCCGCCACCGGTGGCGGCGCCGGCTGGCAACGGGCGCTGGCCCCGTTTCTGGCGAAGATCGCACCGACCCTCGCCGTCCCCAACCGGTTGAAGGGTGAGCAGCTGTCTCGGGACCCCACCGTGGCCGAGGCCTACTTCTCCGACCCCCTGGTGCACACCTCGTCGACGCCGCGTCTTGGCGCCGGCCTGTTCGCCGCGATGGACCACGTCAAGTCGAACGTGGGGAGGGTCAACGTCCCCACCCTGGTCCTCCACGGAGGGCTAGATACCATCGTCCCCCCACAGACGACGGTCTCTCTTGGGGACCTGCCGGGTTTCGAGCGCCGGCTCTACCCCGGTCTGCGTCATGAGATACTCAACGAGCCCGAGGGCCCGTCGATCGTCGCCGAGATCCTGGCCTGGGTCGACTCCAAGGTGTGAGCCGCCCGGTCTCAGGCGTGGCTGCTGAGGAACTCCCAGATCACCTCGGAGGCCACGAGGTTGTGTGAGGTCTGCCCGGCCACCCGCTCCACCAGGGGGTCATGCGGTGGCCAGGTGTGCCCCATGCCGTGGACGACGTAGTGGACGGTGTCGAACTCGCATGACGTGTAGGTGCGTAGCTCGACACTCGTCCCGTCCTCGACCTCGACCGGCAGCATCTCGGTGACGGGGACCGGATCACAGCCGTTGCTCGCGGCAAAGAACCCCACCCATTCCGGGGCGGGGAGGACCTCGCCCGTCGGAGCCCGTTGCCCTCCGGCACCCGGAAGCAGGTGACAGCACTCCCCGCCCTCGAATGGCACCAAGGGATCATCGAGCCCGCTGATGGCGATCATCGGCATCGGGCTGTCGGGGACACAGGTGCTCTCGAAGCCGGTGGAGACCGCGGCTATCACCGGTGCTAGTCCGGCCAAGAGCTCGGACGCCTCACAACCGAGGCGATAGGTCATCCCACCACCATTCGACGCGCCGGTGGCGTAGACCCGGTCGGGATCGATGGGCAGCTCGGCAATCAGATGGGCCACCAGCTCACGGACGAACCCCACGTCGTCGACGCCTGCCAGCTCGGAGTCGGTGCCACGGCCATCACTCCAGCTTCGGTCGACCCCGTCGGGGGCGACGAGGACGAACCCCCGGTCCTCCGCCAATCCCCTCATGTCGGCCACCTGATCGAGGATCCTGGCGCCGGTGCCGCCGCCCCCGTGGAACAACAGGAGAAGGGGATACGTCTCGGCTTCCGTCATCGCAGGGAGATGGACCACGAAGGTGCGGGCGCGCCCGTCGGTGGTCGTGATCGAGTCTGTGTACTCGCGAGGCTCGGAGACCACCTCGGTCCGCGTCTCCCGGCATGCGGTGACGGCGAGAAGGAGAGCAAACCCACAGCCGAGTACCCGTCTCAACAGAACATCCGGTCCATAGTCTCAGCACTACATCGGCAGAAATCCGTGTGGGATTCGTGAGAAAGAGTTGAGAACGTCGGCGGGGTCTCGAATCAGACCGCCCAGCGGAGCAACACCTTGGCCGACTCCCCACTCTGCAGGGCAGTGAAGGCCTCCTCGTAGTCCTCGGCGTCGAACCGATGGCTGATCACCGGTGAGATGTCGAGACCCGATTGGACCAGGACGTTCATCTTGTACCAGGTGTCGTACATCTCACGCCCGTAGATGCCCTTGATGGTCAGCATGTTGAAGATCACGGTTGTCCAGTCGATGGGATAGGCGTCCGTGGGCAGACCCAGCATGGCGATCCTTGCACCATGAATGGTGTTCTCGAGGATGTCGCGCATAGCCGCCGGGCTCCCCGACATCTCGAGAGCAACGTCGAAGCCCTCGGTCATCCCTAACTCGTGCTGCACCCCCTCTAGATCGTCCCTCGTGACGTCCAATGCCAGGGTGGCCCCCATCCTCCTGGCGATGTCGAGCCGGTAGGGGTTGACATCGGTGACCACCACGTTTCGTGCCCCGGCGTGGGCGACCACGGCGCAGGCCATCAAGCCGATGGGGCCGGCGCCGGTGATCAGCACGTCCTCGCCCAACACAGGGAACTCGAGTGCGGTGTGAACCGCATTGCCGAACGGGTCGAAGATGGCGCCGATCTCGGGGGCAAGTCCCTCTACGTGTCTCCACACATTCCCCTTGGGCACCAGCACATGATCGGCGAAGGCCCCGGGGAGGCTCACCCCCAGACCCTTGGGGTCCTGGCAGAGATGACGCCGTCCGGCGAGGCAGTTCCGGCAGTGCCCGCAGACCACGTGACCCTCGGCGCTGACCAGCTCACCAACGGTGAACCCGGACACGTTGTGCCCGAGGCCGGCGATGTGACCCGAGAACTCGTGGCCGACCACCATGGGTGCCGGGATCGTGGCGCGGGCCCAGTCGTCCCAGTTGTAGATGTGGAGGTCGGTGCCACAGATCCCGGTGGTGTGCACCCTTATCAGGACGTCGTCAGGGCCGGGCCGGGGGACCGGCACCTCCTCGAGTCTCAGACCGATCTCGTCGGGATGCTTGACCAGGGCCCTCATCATCGCCACTCCCCACCGGGCAGGGCCCCGACTTCGACATAGGCGGGCGCGATCCGATCCTCCCAGAGACGGAGCTTGGTGGCGTGGTCACAGAACGCCGCCTCCAGGCTGCGTCGGGTGACCCGGGCCAGATCGTGCAGCCCGAAGCCGTGATGGGTGCGCACGAAGTCGAACTCACCGCTCATCGTGGTGCTGCTCATAAGACGATTGTCGGTGTTGATGGTGACGTTGAACCCGGCGCGATACAGCATGCCGATGGGGTGATCCTCCGGGGCGAGACGACCTGTCGCAAGGTTCGATGCCGGACACATCTCGAGGGGTGTCTGCCGGTCGAGGACCCGGGCGGCGACGGGGCCGGTGTCGACGATCTCACCGTCGGCCAACAGGCAGTCACGGATCACCTCCACCCCGTGACCGATCCGCTCCGCCCCGCATACCTCCAAGGCCTCGGCGATGTAGGCCGGCCCCAGCACCCCAGCCGCCTCACCGGCGTGGATGGTCAGCCTGACCCCCGAGGCGCGAGCATGACGACAAGCGGCGAGATGCTCCCGCGGGGGATGGCCGACCTCGGGACCGGCGAGATCGAACCCGACAACGCCGAGATGACGGGTCGAGGCAGCGAGTCTCGCCATCTCGAGCGAACGGTGCTCCTGTCGCATCGCATCGAGGATCAACCCCCAGACCAGACCGGTCTCCGCCGCCCCCCGATGGAGACCCGAGCTGACGGCTGAGACGACCTCGACCGGCGTCACTCCGTGACGGGTGTGCAGGGCGGGACAGAATCGGATCTCGGCATAGACGACACCATCCGCCGCAAGGTCCACGGCGGCCTCATAGGCGACACGCTCCAAGGAGTCGTGGCCCTGCATGACGCCGATGGTGTGGCGAAAAGCCTGCAGATAGCTCTCCAGCGATCCCGACCGCGATTGGTCGAAGAACGTGGCCAGGGCAAGGGGATCGTCGGCCGGCAGGCCCTCGTAACCGATGTCCCGCGCCAGGTCGATCACGGTGTCCGGCCGCAGACCACCGTCGAGATGGTCGTGGAGCAGCACCGACGGGAGGCGCACATCGGGCACGCTAGTGGGATCGATGCTGCGACGGTGTGGCACGATTGGGTCGTGCTCACCTCGCATCAGGGGAGGTTGCTGGTGGCGACACCGCACCTCCTCGACCCGAACTTCTACCGGACCGTGGTGCTCCTCCTCCAGCACGATGAGGAAGGGACCGTCGGCGTGGTCCTGAACCGACCCACCATCGAAGCGGTCGCAGATCACCTCCCCGAGTGGGGCGAAGTGGTCGCCGATCCCGGTGTGATCCACTATGGAGGGCCGGTCGAGCCACAGGTCGCCATCGGGCTGGCCAGGACGGAGCACGGTCTCCCCACCGGTGTGCCCGGTCTGAGTGTGGTCGACCTGGCATCGACGCCGCCTGCCGACGGGCCCAGAGCGAGGGTCTATGGCGGGTATGCAGGCTGGGGTGAGGGACAGCTCGAGGACGAGCTCACCACCGGGTCGTGGTTCCTGGTCCCCGCCGGCCCCGATGACCCCTTCGACGACCCCGAGGCCCAGTGGCAGACCGTGTTGCGACGCCAGGGGGGTCTCTTGGCAGTGGTGTCGACCTTCCCTGAGGATCCCACTCTGAACTGACTGTCGGGTGAGGCGAGGGTCGCCGATCTACCCTGGGGACATGACGATCGCTCCCAAGCTTCGACCAAGCCTGAGACGCAGATCACCGGGTCTGCTGGTCGAGCGGGAGCTCTGGGAGTCGGGAACCGTCGTCGTGGTCGGTGTGGACGAGGTCGGCCGTGGAGCCTGGGCCGGTCCACTGACCGTTGGGGCGGCCGTGGTTCCCAGGGACCGGCGTGTGTACAAGATCAGGGACTCGAAACTGCTGGTCGAGGTGGAGCGTGAGGCCCTGTTCGCAAGGGTCGCTTCCTGGGTGGAGGCTTGGGGAGTCGGTCACGCAAGTGCCGCCGAGTGCGACGAGCTGGGCATGTCGGATGCTCAGCGGCTTGCGGCAAGACGGGCCATGGCGGACCTCGGGGTCGTTCCCGATCGGGTGATCGTCGACGGGAACTGGGACTTCGTGGGAGGGGCCCGCCGCATTGTTCGCGGGGACAGGACGTCGTTGTCGATCGCCACCGCCTCCGTCCTCGCCAAGGTGACCAGGGACAGGATCATGCGCGAACAGGCGGACCAGTTCCCCGCCTACAACTTCGAGGCCAACAAGGGATACCCCTGCCCCGTGCACAAAGCGGCCCTGCAGGCGTTGGGCCCTTCGGCGATCCACCGGAGATCGTGGGTCTTCATGGACCATCTCATGTGGAACGGGCTGAGCCGTCATATCCGGCCCGATCCCCAGATGGAGCTTCCGCTCGAGCACTGACGACATGGACCTGGACTCTGACGACCGGGCCATGCTGGCCGGTGATCATGGTGAGGCTGCGGCAATGGCGATGCGTCTTCTGGTGGCGGTGGGACGCGGCCAGGCCGCCCCCCACCTCATCGACATCGAGTCGGCACACATCGACGGCTGTCTCTATCACGGAAGAGCCGGTCTCGACTTCGCCCGGAGACTCGTCCGGGGTGGGGGAGGGGTGAGGGTCCCGACCACGCTCAACGTGTCGTCTCTCGACCTGCTCCACCCCGATCTCTACAAGGGGGATGCCGTAACGGCGGGGTTGGCCATGGAGTTGATGGACTCCTACGTGCAGATGGGCTGCCGTCCCACCTGGACGTGTGCTCCCTATCACCTCGAGCCAAGACCGGCTTTCGGATCCCAGATCGCATGGGGGGAGTCCAACGCCATCGTCTTCGCCAACAGCGTTCTCGGGGCCCGGACCAACCGCTATGGGGACTTCATGGACATCTGCTGCGCCATCACGGGCCGGGCCCCGCTCACCGGTCTGCACACCTACGAGGGGAGATGGGGAAGCCTCGTCATGCACGTGGACCTCGCCGGTGGGCTTCTCGACGACGATCTCACATATGCCCTGATCGGGCATGTGGTGGGGAGGTTGGCCGGTTCGGAGATACCGGTCCTGATCGGTCTCGACCGGCGCGCCGACGAGGAGCGTCTCAAGGCCCTGGGTGCGGCGGCGGCCTCCTCGGGCTCGATCGGGATGGTCCATGTCGTAGGTGTCACCCCGGAGGCCCTCACGCTCGAGGCCGCCACGGGAGACGCCCCACACGGGGTGGGGCCGGTCATCGACGAGCGAGGGCTGGAGACGGCCTTTCGGGAGCTGAGCCGGGGAACGGGCCGTCTCGGCGCCGTCAGCGTGGGCACACCGCACATGTCTTACGAGAGCCTCCTCCGGCTGGCCGCGATGGTCGAGGGGCGAAGGACCAGGCTGCCTTTCTACGTCAACACCGCTCGTAACACCCTGGAGAGGGCGCCTGCGCAAGTACAACTGCTGGAGGCGTTTGGGGCCACCCTGGTGACCGACACCTGCACCTACATAACGCCGATCATGGGTGACATCGATGGAGATCTGATGACCGACTCCGCCAAGATGGCTTACTACGCACCAGCCAACCTCGGCGTGACGGTCAGGCTTGGGTCGCTGGACGACTGCGTCGTCTCGGCAGTGCAAGGACGTGTGGTGTCGAGTCGGTGGGACCTGTGACCGTCGGAACGGCACTGGTCCTCGATGAGCCCATCTCCATGTGGGGCGGTGTCGACGTCCACACCGGTCGAATCTGTGAACAGGGCCATCCCCAGCACGGAGAGTCGCTGCAAGGAAAGATCCTGGTCATGCCCCACGGACGGGGGTCCAGCTCCTCGTCGTCCGTACTCGCCGAGCTCCTGCGCACCGGTCTCGGGCCCGTCGGGATAGTCCTCAGAACCCAAGATTCGATCCTCCACATCGGCGCCCTGGTGGCCGAGGAGCTGTACCACGTGAGCTGCCCGGTGGTGGTGTCGACGTTAGACATCGATGGTGGGGGAGTGTGGGAGATAGATGACGGTATGCTGCGAAGGGTGGAGAAGTGAGCGAAAGATGTCGATAAACCCTGAGAACGCACCTATGGACGACCTAGGCGACTTCGTCAAGCACATCCCCGTCGCTCTGTACCGCACCACCCATGACGGGAAGCTCATCGCGGGCAACCCGGCTTTGGCCACTCTTCTCGGTTATGAGAGCGTGGCCGCCATGGAGAAGGGCTTGGAGAGCGCCGACAGCGTCTACGTCGACCCAGCTCGGCGCATCCAGTGGCTGGAGATGATCGAGAACTCCGGTGTGGTCCATGAGTTCGACGTCGAGTTGAGACGCACCGACGGGACCACGCTGTGGGTCCAGGACACCGCCAGGGTCATCAGGGACGACAAGGGTCGGGTCCTCTACTTCGACGGGGCGATCATCGACGTGACCGAGAAGGTCGCCGCCCGCAATGCCAAGGACGAGTTCGTGGCCACCGTCTCTCACGAGCTGCGCAACCCGATAGCCGTCATGCTCGGTCTCGGCGAGGAGTTGGCGACCAACTACGACACCTTCAGCGACGATGAGCGCCAGGAGATGGCCCGTCTCATCGCCCGACAGGCCGAGGATGCCTCCTGGCTCATCGAGGACCTGTTGGTCGCATACAGCGCGGACTCTCGGGGGGTGAGCATCGCCCCGCAGGTCTTCGACCTCGTCAAGGAGGCCGAGCGGGTGCTCGAGGTCGTCGACTACCCGGTGACCGTCGAGGTCCGTTCGGAACCCAACGTCTTCGCCGACCCGCGGCGGGCCCGACAGATCGTTCGCAACTTAGTGAGCAACGCCCTCCGTTACGGCGGGGAGACCATCGTCGTCAGGGTCGTGGCGAGTGGGGACCGTCGGGAGCTGATGGTCTGTGACAACGGCCACCCTCTGCCGTCCGAGGATGTCGAACGCATCTTCCGGCCGTTCGAGCGGGG
>JAKEHF010000013.1 GCA_022615295.1 Actinomycetota bacterium
AACGTCGACCCGATCTCCCGCGGCGGGTGAAAGGCACTCCTGACGGAGGGGTGCCAGGCGAGGACCACCACCACGACGACGAGGGCTGCCACAGTGAGGTGTCCCGGCCATGTGAGGAATGGGCTGATCACGGCACCGAGAAGTGGCCAGCCCAGCCTGACCGCGAGCAGACCGCCGAAGACGACCCGGGCGTAGAGAAAGGCCGCCAGTGGCGCGCCGAGACCGACGACCAGCATCGCCCACGGGGGTCCGGGAACGGTGGCGCCGATGAGGAGCGGTGCCCAGAGCAGGACGAGTGGGACACCGACAGCCCGTGCCGAGGGGCCGGTGGCGGCGGGGCGGGGTCTAATCGCTGTCGAGACCGTCACCAACCCGACGGCGGCGCCGAGGGAGGCGACCACGCCGGCGACCCACCAGGCGTCGAAGCCCCTGACGACTGCGACGACGGCCGTGGCCGTGAGGACCGTCCACGCCAGCCAGTAGGCCCATCGGCTCGACGAGAGCACCATCCCCACCACCGCGACGGTCGCAGTGAGGATCAGCCCGACGCCGCCGAGGAGAAGGGCGGCCGGGCTATCGAACACCGAGGGATCGACTACGAGGGCGGCCACCCAGACCAGCGCTGCGACCAGTGGCCCCGAGGCGGCCCAGGTCCTGTTCACCGCGGGGAGTGTGGCAGCACCGAGCCTCAGGCCGAAGTCGGCCCTTGCGGGCCGTCGACCGCGGAAACCAGCCGCAGCTCGGAGCGGTCGCCGAGCCCCGGTGACTCACCAGGGGCCCACACAGTCTCCTCGAGCCAGGTCGTGCCCGGGCGCAGGGTGATGACCGTGCCGGCCTGCGGAGTCCCCTCGTGGAGTCTGGACAGGGTGGAGCCAACGAGCCGGAGCCGGCCCGCCTGGACAGGGTCCTGATGAGAGACCACGACGACGTCTCCGTGGGGATGGTCCCGGTCGAGGCGACGGGCCACGTCGGCGATCCTGTCGGCCACCTCTTGGAGAGTCTCGTCTGCAAACAGGACCGTCGAGGGGTCCTCCAGATAGGTCTCGAGCTCACCGGGGAAGACCCCGGGGATGGCGCCCCAGCGGTGACCCCGCCAGCGGTCGGTGATGGCCCAATCACGGAGGTCTTCGTCGACACGGACCGGGACCGCCGACCGGGAGGCGATCTCCTCGGCCGTCCGCAGCGCCGGCTCGAGCGGGGACGACCAGATGGCTACCACCGGCCGTGGTCCCAGATACCGGCCGATGCGACGCGCCTGCTCCAGACCGTAAGGGGACAGCCCGTAACCGGGGAGGGACCCATAGACCATGTGCTGGGGGTTGTCGACATCTGCGTGTCGCACCAGATGGACGAGTGCCGCCATGGGGCCCCAGTTTGCCCGAGGATGTCCCCGATTCCGGGTAACTTCGACGTGGTGTGGACCGAGACGATCCTCCACGTCGACATGGACTCGTTCTTCGTGGAGGTGGAGAGACTCGAGGCGCCGGCCCTGCGCGGGGTGGCGGTAGCGGTAGGCGGGACGGGACCCAGGGGTGTGATCGCCAGTGCCTCCTACGAGGCCCGACGTCACGGTGTGCGGTCGGCCCAGCCGACGGCGACGGCGTTGAAGATGTGTCCCTCTCTCATCGTGGTCCCACCGTCGCATCGGAAGTATGCCGATGTCTCCACTCAGGTCTTCGCCATCTTCCGTTCGATCACCCCGGTCGTCGAGGGTCTCAGTCTGGACGAGGCCTTTCTCGATGTCGGTGGTCTCAGACATCACCACGAGACCCCGGTCGGGGTCGCCGTCATGGTCAGGGAGCGTCTCAGGACGGAGCTTGGCCTGCCCGCCTCGGTGGGTGTTGCCTCGAACAAGCTCCTCGCCAAGCTCGCCTCGGAGATGGCGAAGCCCGACGGGCTGAGACACGTTCCCCACTCCACACAGGACGAGTTCCTCGGACCTCTCCCCGCCACGGCCCTCCCCGGGGTGGGCCCGGCCACAATCGCGGCGCTGCAGCGTCTCGGTGTGGTGACGATCGGCGATATCGCCGAGCTCCCCGAGGAGGTGCTGATCGGGAATCTTGGCGGGGTCGTTGGCCGCACCTTGAGGAGTCTCGCCGCCGGGGTCGACGAGCGAGGTGTGGAGCCGGACGCCGAGGCCAAATCGATCTCGGCCGAGGAGACCTACCCCACCGACCTTCAGGGGCGGGACGTGATGGAGGCGGCGCTGCTGGCCCTGGCCCACCGTCTCGTCGGGAGACTGCGCAGGGCGGGTCTCGCCGGACGGACCGTGACGCTCAAGGTCCGCTACCCGGACTTCGAGACGGTCACCAGGAGCCGCACCGGAGTGACCTCAACCGACTCCTGGAGAGAGCTCTATCACACGGCGGTCGAACTGCTCGACGAGCTCCGACCGACCCGAGGCGTGCGTCTCCTCGGGCTGGGTGTGACCGGTATGGAGCCGACGGAGGGCCACCGTCAGCTCCGCATCGACACCTCACCAGAGTGGGAAAGGGTGGAGGACACCGTGGCACGAGTCAGGTCACGTTTCGGTGAGGATGCGGTGACCCCCGCCCGCTTGATCGATGGACCGCCATGAAGATCCTGGTCAACTGTGGGCGTCACCGGTGTAATGTTTGGGGAGGGTTCGGTGATCATGCCGCTTGACGACAAAGAGCAGAAGATACTGGCCGAGATAGAGCGTCAGTTCTACGAGGAAGACCCCGAGTTGGCGCGCGCCGTGCAGCGGATCGAGCGACCACTCCGGATCGGTGTGAAGCTCTCGGTGCTAGGGATGATCGCCGGTCTCGCCGTAATCGTCGCCTATGTCTCCCAGACCTGGGTGGCCGCAATCGGGTTTGCCCTGCTGGTGGCCTCGGCCACATCCCTGGTCAACGCGCTCCGTCTCCGTCTCTGGCGGTCCGACCACACCGACCGAGTCGAAGAGCTCGAGGAATAAGCCTCCCACCGGCGTGCCGGTGCCCGATCGAGTTGGCTATTGTTCCCGACCCCGTCGCCCCGACCCCGGGCAGTCACGACGGGGTGGGAAGAGCAGACCCCGCTCCGGTCTGTGTTTGAGGTTTTTAGGAAGGGCATCTTGGACCAGGCGTACACGGCCGAGCAGGCGTGCCGGCTGAGTGGTTGCACACATCACCAGCTTCGCTATTGGGATCGGGTCGGGCTGGTGAGCCCGAGTGTTCAGGGGAGCGGGGGGAGACCCGGTGTCAGACGTCTCTACTCATTCCGCGACCTGGTCGGTCTCCGGGTCGTGAGGAGCCTCCTCGACAATGGGATGTCGCTGCAGAGGGTGCGGCGTGCCTGGGACTATCTCCGTCGCGAGGCCTCGATGGACGAGCATCTCGCCGAGGTCAAGCTGGTCACCGACGGGGTGACAATCTTTGCGGTCAGCTCCGACGACGGTGAGCTCCTCGACGTCCTCCGCCAGGGCCAACTCAGCTTCTTCGTGGCGATCAAGGACATCGCCGCTGAGGTCAAGGAGGACGTGACCCGGTTCGAGCTCGACCGCGACGAGTTCCTCCAGATGCTGCGTCGTGTCGAGGAAGACGTCAACGAGGAGCTGAGGGCCACCGGTTTCTAGGACTGTCCGGCCCTCCCAGCAGCGAACGGGGATTGAGGGCGCCCCTGATCCGGCGTCGTGGCTCGTATCTCGTCTGGATCCACCACTCGACGGTGACGAGATCGGTCTCCCCGCCGGGCCTGGGCTTGCCACCGTAGATAGCCGCCGAGTACCCATTGGCCAGGGGGAGCAGTGCGCTGTCGGTCGCCCGGGCCAGCTCGAGCGGGGTCAGCGCCGGATCGATCCGCTCACCGAGATCGTCGAGCCGGTCGATGATCTCCTCCCAGGCCGCGGTGATGTCCCCTTCGCGAAGCCTGGCCAGCCGGCGGCGTCTTCTCAGCCGCTTTAGAAGCGGGACGAGGGCTAGGGCCAGACCGGCTGCAGGGAACACGAGGATCCACCACCTCGGGCCTTCACCTGCGACCGGGCCAAAGCCGGGCGGCTCGATGAACCCCCGGGCATCGATAGCCGGCGGCGTCGGCTCGCCGATCTCCGGGGGCGGGGTCTCGGCCACGTAGTCGGCGGGATCGAAGCCGGCGGTGAGACTCTCCGGCTGGAACTCGCCCCTTGGGGTGGGGTCGAACCGCACCCATCCGAACCCGTCCATCCACATCTCCACCCAGGCATGTGCGTTGGTGTCACGCACCTCGATCACCTCGGTCCCGTCGATGGTGGTCGTCGTGCCCGGCGTGAACCCCCAAACCACACGGCTGGGTATGCCGACCAGCCGGCCCAGGACGGCCATTGAGGCGGCGAACTGCTCGCAATAACCGATGCGGTGGTTGAGACTCTCCGGGTCGTCGAGCCATGCGGCGAGATCGAGCGCCCCAGAGCCGGTGGTGACGTCCACCGAGTAGGTGAAGTCCCCGCTGTCCCGGAACCAGTGCTGGAGCATCCAGGCCCGCTCGAAGTCGGACGTGGCTCCCCGGGTCTGACGTATGGCGATAGCGCGGAGCTGCGAAGGAAGGTCATCGGGAAGCTCGGTGAAGAAGAGAAGGTTGTCCGGTCGGGAAGCCTCGATGTCCACCGCAGCCGGGGCGGCGGTGAAGTCCCCCGCCTCCGCCGCGGCGGCGAACAGTGGGGTCAGTTCCCCGTCGGGGCCGGTTGCCAACGCCCCGAGGTCCTCCTGGAGCAGAGGAAAGACCGCCTCCACCTGGTAGTAGTCACCGGAGAGGAAGCCCGGCGGGTAGTAGAGCGTCGAGTCACGGGCCATACGGAACGACCTGGGGGTCAGGGCGTCATCCTCGACCTGGTGGATCGCCGTGGGGATGCCGGCCACCGGCGCCGGCTCACCGGAGAGCCGGGAGATGAACACCCTCTGCAGGACCGTTGCCGTGGTCCCCTGATAGGCGTGGGTGGTGTCGCCGATGGCCACCCCGGGCTCGTAGTTGCGAAATTGGGAGCCACCCCGACGCCAGGTGACACCGGTGAACACGTCGAGGGACTCCATGCGCCAGTAGAGCTGCTCCGGCGGCGGGGCATCCCGGCCCAGGGTCGCCCGGAACAAGACGGCGTTCTCCCGGCTCTGGAGCCGTTGTCTGAGATCGACGAAGCGGTCGATGGCGATCCCTCCCGAGCCAGCCCCACCCCCGCTGAACCCCGACCTCCAGGGCAGGTTCCCGTACTCGGAGACCGCCCCGGCGGCAGTGGTGGCCGTGATCACGGCGAGCAGGCCGGCCAGCCCGGCCACTGCAAAGGTTGCCGGAGCCGAGCGGGACCGCATGGGTCGACCGCCGGCGTCCCTGGCGCGACCTACGTGACGACGTCTATCGAGTGCCACCGCGGCGACAGCCAGACCGAGCCCGATGGCGGAGAGCGTCATCCACAGTGGCCCCGCCTGACGACGGTCGAATATGGCGAACTGGAGATAGACCACCCCGGCGGGGACGATCATCGCCGGGATCCGGCCGGCGAGCGCCCCATGGACGTACACCCCGGCGAGGAGCCACATCAGAAGGGCCAGGATGGCCACCACGCCGGTCTCGGGGTATACCGGTGGGACCCCCGATCGGATGACACGGAGAGCGACCCTCATGACCTCGGCGAGGATTCCGAGGGTGTCCCCGGTGGGGACGACACCGTAGACCAGGGTTCCCGGCACGGCCACTCTGAGGAACACCAGGAGACCGCCCAGGGTGAACAGAGACGCCGAGGAGAGCGGTCGCAGCCTGGTCCGGGCGACGAGCCACCACACGATCCCGCCGAGAAGCGTCGCCGCCACCAGGATCAGCTCCCAACGCGGGATGTCGGGCCCGGTCTGGAGAAGACGTCCGAGACGGGCCAGGACTAGGGCCAGGGCGTAGAGCCCGGCTAGACGGCCGAGACGCTTGCCCATTTGCTCCTCATCGCGGTCAGCCAAGCCCGACTCCATCGACCACCGGGCTCGACGAGGACCGTCGTCGCCCCGACGCGGTGAAAGCCGATGACCGTCTGCGGGGTGGTGCTCGTGGTCCCCATGAGCAACGTCGCCCCGAAGTCTGCAGCGAGGAGCCGTTGCACGGAGAGCAGCTTCCGGTCGGGCACGCCGGTGATCATGACCAAGGCCCCGCCACCGCCCCGGTGGCGCACCCTGGTGCCCACCGCTTCGATGTCGATGCTGGGGTCGGGCTCCACCAGTGCCAGGCGCTCCATGGTGGCCGCGTAGCGGGCGGCGTCGATGGTGTCGGCCTCACCCGCCCAGAGGTCTGCGTCGAACCCGGAACGGACGAGGTGGGTGACCACGCTCGCCGCCCCGGACACGGCGGTCTCGAATGCCTCCTCGGACTCGTAGGGCGATTCCCGCACGTCGAGGAGGACCAGGGCTCGGGACTGCCAGGGGGTCTCGAGCTGACGGATCATCAGCTCGTCGGTCTTGGCCGATGACGGCCAGTGGACCCGGCGCAGATCGTCGCCCCGCTGGTACTCGCGCAGGGTGTAGAAGTCCTCCCCGCCGCGCTGGCTGTGCTCGGGTCGTGAGGCATTGAGGGATGGGTCCTTTCCCGAGACGATAGGGAACCCACTGAGGTCCTCGACGGTCGGGTAGACGACCAGCCGGTCGACGACACCCGACGGCACGGGAAGCTCGGCGAGAGCCAACGGGTCGGTCACCGTTCCCCGAGCCGGTCCCACCTGATACACCCCGCGGGGCCGGCAGGTGACCCGATAGGCCGCGGTGGCCAGCTCCCCAGGCGTGATGGCGGCGATCTCGAAGGCTGCGGTGCCCAGTTGCTCGACGACATCGTTGAGAAAGAGGTGGCCGATGGCCCGCCGCCCCCGGTTCTGGAGGATCAGGGTGACGGTCGTGGTGTCACCGTTGTGGACAGCAGACGCGGAGAGATGTCTGGCGACGGACAGGCTCGGACGGTGATAGTGGACGTAGAGGAGGGCCAGTGCGGTGGCGAGGAGGAGGAAGACACCGACGAGGAGCAGCTCAGGGTCACCGAACAGCCACCAGAGAAAGAGGAGGGCCAGACCGGCGCCGAGCAGTGCCCAGCCCCTGACCGTCGGCATCAGGTTGCGATCCGCGAGGTGGTGCCCGGCACCGCGAGACGGGCGAGCAGCCCATCGATCACCACTCCCACCGTCTCGCCACGCATCTGGGCCTCGGGTCGGAGCGTGATGCGATGGTCCATGACCGGCCGGGTGAGGGCCTTCACGTCGTCGGGCAGCACGTAGTCACGACCGCGTGAGGCCGCCCGCGCCCTCGACAGACGTTGCAGGAAGAGCGCTGAGCGGGGTGAGGCGCCGAGGAGGACGTCGGGGTGCAACCGGGTCCCCTCGACGAGATCGAGTATGTAGTTCTTCACCCCCGCCGAGACGGTGACCCCCCGGGCGATGTCGATGAGAGCGTCCACGTCGGAGACCGTGGCCACCGGCTCGAGGTCGAAGAAAGTGGAGCGGATGCCATGGGTGTCGAGCATCTCCAGCTCCTTGGCCCGCTCCGGGTAGCCGATCACGACCCGCATCATGAAACGGTCGAGTTGGGACTCGGGGAGCGGGTATGTGCCTTCGTGCTCCAGGGGGTTCTGGGTGGCGAGGACCATGAAGGGGAGGGGGACCGTGCGTGTCGTCCCGTCGGAGGTGACCTGACGCTCCTCCATCGCCTCGAGTAGCGCCGACTGGGTCTTGGGGCTGGCCCGGTTGATCTCGTCGCCGACGACGATGTTGGCGAAGATCGGGCCAGCCTTGAACTCGAACTCCCGTCGTTCCCGGTCCCAGACGGACACCCCGGTCACGTCGGAGGGGAGGAGGTCGGGGGTGAACTGGATGCGGTGGAAGGCGCCTTCGATGGACCGGGCCAGCGACTTGGCGAGCTGGGTCTTCCCCACGCCGGGCACATCCTCGACCAGGACATGGCCCTCGGCGATGAGGGCCAGCAGGAGCAACTCGATGACCTCCCGCTTTCCCTGGATCACGGTCTCGACGTTGGCAACGATCTTCTGGAACTGTTCACCGAAGAGGTCGATCTGATCGGACAAGACCGCGATCCTCCCTTGGATATTTCGTCAAACTCTAACTAGGCGCGCCGTTTGCGTGAGCTAGTCTGTCGCCGGGGCACCACGGGAGGGCGTCTTGTCTGGAACAGTGGGGTGGGCGGGCCATTTCGGCACGCTTTTGCCACGTCCGACTCTCTGGTTGGAGGGGATGAGGGCATTGGCGAGCCTACGGGGGCGCGGGGGTCTTCGGCCATCTTCGGTGTATCTGTCATGGCGCGCCGCCACCGCCTACGGTGGTGAGCGGGGCATCCGCCCCGAGGACCTGGTCGTGTTCCTCGAGTGGCGGCGGGCGATGCGTGTCGTCAGGCGGTGGGGCCGGTGAATCTGACGAGTCGTCTGGAGGACATCCCCGGCGTGGAGTCGGTGACCGTGGACCTCACCGAGGAGGGTGGCGGGATCAACATCCGTCTCAGCCCGGGAGCCGACGAGACGGACGTCCTGGAGAGGCTCCGCACCGTGCTCATAGCCTATGGCGTCCGCTCCGCGGGCCCGGAGTCAGCAGTCTCCGAGCCCGCCGACCCTCTCGAGGGCATCGGCGTCGAGATCACCATCACACCGCTCCCCAGCGGTGGGGCCCGGGTCGAGGCCCAGTCGAGGAGTGTTCGCTCCTTTCGTCTCGTCGCCGCAGACCCGACAGCCATCGCCCAGGGTGTCGCCGACGCCTGGTCCCAGGTGGTGGGTCGGGTGCCCGTCGAGATCATCGACGTCCACGTGACACCGGAGGGTGGCCTCCTGGTTTCGGCCCGCGACGGTGAGACGGAGAGGACAGGAGCGGCCAACACCGAGATCGGCTGGGAGTCGGCGTTGACGCTCGCGGTGGGCCGTGCCATCGGCACTGTGGCGGTCGACGTCGAAAGGGATCTGAGCAGCATCTGATCGTCGCTAGCCTCTGTGCGCGTAGGTGACTTCATGGCACGGTCATTGGTCCTCAACGCCAGCTACGAGCCCCTCTCGGTGGTGAGTGAGCGGCGCGCCCTGATCCTGGTCCTCACGGATCGGGCCTCACTGGTGGTGCCCAAGGACGAGTTCTGGCACTCGGAGAGGGTCGTGGTCCAGATCCCGTCGGTGGTGAAGCTGCACCGTTACGTGAAGGTGCCCTATCGTCGCTCGGCTCCGGTGACGAGACGTGCTGTCTTTGGCCGCGACGGGCACCAGTGCCAGTACTGCGGCGGCCCGGCCGAGTCCCTGGACCACGTCACCCCGAGGTCACGCGGTGGCGATCACAGCTGGGAGAACGTGGTCGCCTGCTGTCGCCCCTGCAACGTCCGAAAGGGCGATCGGACCCTGCACGAGAGTGGCCTCAGACTGCGAAGCAAACCGGGTCCCCCACGACGGTTCGCCTGGATCTACGCCTCCACCGGTTTCCAGGTGGATCCCAACTGGCAACCGTTCCTGCTCGCCGAGTCCGCCTGATCCGCTGAGCGATCCGAGGTCTCATCCGATCCAAATGTGACCCTTGGGTGCCCATGTGGGAGAAAGGGTTGACAAGTGGGGGGAAGTGGGCCATAGTGGCAGACACTTCCCGACATGGGGAGTTGGACGGACGGAAGTGAGCCGGTGTGTTCCTCGGGGAGTACTCCCACAGTCTCGACGACAAGGGTCGTGTGGTCCTCCCCTCGTCGTATCGATCCCAGCTCGACGACGGTTGTGTCCTCACCAAGGGCCGGGACGGTCAGCTCATGATCTACCCCGTCGAGGTCTTCCGACGTCTCGCCGAGGAGGTCAGGGCCCAGCCCCAGGACCGCAAGGGGAGACGTGTTTCGAGGACGGTGTTCGCCGGGGCCGATCATCAGGGCCTGGACAAGTCGGGGAGGGTTCTGATCAAGCCGGATCTCCGCGAGTTCGCAGGTCTGACGACGGGGTCGGAGATATCGGTCCTCGGTGTCTACGAGCACATCGAGCTGTGGGACTCGACGCGCTACTCACAGGAGCGTGTCGCCGGCGACGAGAGCTATGTCGATGAGGAGGGTTGAGGATAGCCGCTGGCCCATTGCCAGCCCCCCGGAACCAATTGAAAGGCCCCTGACTCCGCCCGCTTTCAGTTGGTACCAGCGCCCGGGGGGCTGGCAATGGCCCAGGACAACCTCTTCCACCAACCGGCCCTGGCCGACGAGGTGGCCGACCTGATGAGAGAGGTCGTGCCCGGGGTGATCATCGACGCCACCTTTGGGGGCGGAGGTCACAGCCGGCGGCTGATCGCCGAGTTCGGGGCCGATGTCGAGATCATCGCCATCGACCGGGATCCCGAGGCCGTGGCCAACGCCGTCGCCCTCGGGATCACCGCCGTCCAGGGCAACTTCGGCGACCTGGCCCGGATCGTCGCGCCGTTGATCGAAGGGCCGCCGTCCGGGATCCTCTTCGACTTCGGCGTCTCGTCCCGTCAGCTCGACACCCCAAAGCGCGGGTTCTCCTATCACCGCGAAGGCCCCCTTGACATGAGGATGGGGCCGGACGCCAGACTCACCGCCGCCGAGATCGTCAACGAATGGCCGATACCGGATCTCGCCGGCGTGCTGAGACGTTACGGCGAGGAGCCCATGGCGGACCGGATCGCCGCCGCCATCGCCGCCGCCAGACCCATCGAGACGACCAGCCAGCTGTCCACCGTCATCGCAGAGGCGATGCCCGCGGCCCGGCGTCGGGCGGGTCACCCCGCCCGACGCGTGTTCCAGGCGTTGCGGATCGCGGTGAACGACGAGCTCACTGCGGTGACAGCAGGCCTCGACCAGGCGATCCAGTTGTTGCAGTCGGGGGGTCGGGTGGTGGCCATCTCCTACCACTCGCTCGAAGACCGGATCGTCAAGACCAGATTCGCCGCCGGGGCCACGGGGTGTGTATGCCCGCCCGGTCTCCCGGTCTGCGGGTGTGGCCGTGCCGCCGAGCTTCGTCTGCTCACTCGCAAGCCGATTCGGGCTCGAAGCGAGGAGGTGGCGGCCAACAGACGGGCCCGATCCGCCAAGCTCCGGGCCGCAGAGAAGGTGGCGGCATGACGGCTCTGCCCCAGCCGGGGAGGGTGGCGGAGGGACAGATCCGGGTCCTCGCCGGGCGGCGGCGGCGACGCCCCACGATGGCGCCGTGGATGATCGTGGCGATCATCGCAGTCATCGGGTTCCTCGGTCTCGGATTCGCCCGGACCAGTCTCGATCGCGCCGCTTTCGACCTCGCCGAACTGAACACCGAGATCACCGAACAGCGATCACTCAAGCTTTCCCTGGAGATGGAGATCGCCCGTCTCGAGAACCCGGCGCGCATCGCACCTCTTGCCGAGGAGATGGGGCTGGTGATTCCGACCATGACCCATCAGTTGCTCGTCGACCTGGATGGGACGTCACCGGCGGTTGCCGGAGCGGACACGGACGAGAGCAACCAATGAGCACCCGAGAGCGCGCTGGGACCGGGAAGAGCGGGGCACCACCCCTCCGGGAGAGACGCCGGCGGGATGTGGCCCATGCTCGGCGTTGACCGTCGTCTGAGGGCCTCCGGGCTCCGAGTCGCCGTCATCGGCATGACCGTGGTCATCGCCTGGGCGGCAATGGCGTACCGTCTCGTCCAGATCCAGGTGGTCGACGCCGCCGAGTTGGCCCAGGCCGGGCTCGACCAGCGTCTGGTATCGAGGGACCTGGCCCCACAAAGGGGCAAGATCTTCGACCGCAACGGTGAGCTCCTGGCGCTGACCGTCGAGTCGCAGAGTCTCTATGCCGTGCCCGACCAGGTCGAGGAGCCGTTGTGGATCGCCCAGCAGATCGGGCCCCTCCTCGATGTCGACAGCGAGGAGCTGTACCAGCGTCTCGTCAGTGATCGTGACTTCGTCTATCTGAAACGCCAGGTTGCCCCCGATGTCGCCACCCAGGTCCTCTCCTTCGAGCTGGCCGGGATCTACACCCACCCCGAACCGACACGTGTCTACCCCGCAGGCGTGGTGGCCAGCCACGTGACCGGCTTCGTCGACATCGACGGGGTGGGTCGCGACGGGCTCGAGCTGGTCTACGAGGAGGAGCTGCGGGGGGTCCCTGGACGTGCAGTGTTCGAGCGGGGCCTCGACGGCACCCCGATCCTCCAGGGGATCTCCGAGATCGAGGCCGCGCTCCCCGGCAACGATCTCCACACGACCATCGACCTCCCTCTCCAGTACCAGGCACAGAAGGCCTGTGCCGAGGCTCAGGGACGCACCGGCTCCGACGCCTGTTGGATCGTCGTCCTCCACGTGGAGACCGGGGCCGTGCTGGCGATGACCGGGACCCCGGTGTTCGACCCCCAGACGCGTCAGACGATCGACCCCTCGTGTGACGAGGCCACCGACCCGGTCACATGCCGCATGTTCTCCAACTTTGTGGTGCGGGGGATCTATGAGCCCGGCTCCACCCAGAAGCTGATCACGGTCGCCGCCGCCCTCGAGGAGGGCGAGGTGGACATCGGGACCGTGATCCCGGCGGTCCCCGACGAGCTGGAACTGAAGGACGGCGCCTGCCGTTTCGTCGATGACGAGTTGTACGGGTGCTATCGGGACTTCGAGGCGCACGAGACGGCCGACATGAGCGTGGCCCAGATCTTCTCGGAGTCCTCGAACATCGGGACCATCAAGATCGCCGAGCGTCTCGGACAGGAGCGACTCATCGACTACATCAGCGCCTTCGGTCTGGGGACACAGACCGGCATCGACTACTCGGTGGAGGCCTCCGGCATGCTCAACTTCGAGGCCGGGTGTGACATCTGCTGGGCTTCTGCGGCCATCGGGTACTCCGTCGCTGCCACCCCGCTGCAGATGGCCGCTGCCTACGCCGCCATCGGGAACGACGGGGTGTGGATCACACCCCACATCGTCGGGTCCATGGTCGACCCCGACGGGGCGACCGAGGTCGCCGGGGTGGAGAGCAGACAGGTGGTGTCGGCGAGCACCGCCCGGCTGATGAGAGAGCTCCTGGCGAGGGCCGTCGCCGAGGGGACCGGGATCGCCGGCGTGGTGGAGGGATATCGGGTCGGGGGCAAGACCGGCACCGCCAACAAGCTCGGCCCCGATGGCCTCTACACCGAGGAGACCAGGGCCTCTTTCGTCGGGATGGCGCCGATCAGCGACCCTCAGGTGGTGGTGGCGGTCGTCATCGACAACCCTTCCCATGAGTTCCGGACCGGCGGTCTGGCGGCGGCGCCCGTGTTCGCCCAGGTGATGGAGCAGGCCCTTCACCGGCTCGGCGTCACACCCGACGACCATGCCGGGTAGCCGGCTCGAGGACCTGGCCCGACTCGTCGACGGTCGGGTGGAGACGGTCGATGCCGGGCTCGTCGTCAGCGACGTCACCCACGACTCGCGCAGCGTGGTCCCCGGCGCCCTGTTCGTTGCGGTCGTCGGCTCGACCAGGGACGGTCACGACCATGTCCGTCAAGCGGCGGACCTGGGCGCCGTGGCGGCGTGCGTCGAGAGACGTCTCGACATCGACCTCCCTCAGATGCTGGTGTCGAGCACCCGTGCAGCCATGGGACCACTGGCGGCGGCGGTGCATGGCGACCCGTCACATCACATGACGGTGGTCGGCGTCACTGGCACCAACGGCAAGACCACGGTCTCCCAGTACGTGACGGCCATAGCCGACCACGCCGGCTTGACCACGGGTCTCATCGGGACCATCGAGACCCGGATCGCCGGGCGTGTCGTCGAATCGGTGCGGACGACGCCCGAGGCCAGCAACCTCCAGCGGCTCCTCGCCGAGATGCGCGCATCGGGGTGCACCCTGGTGACCACGGAGGTCTCCTCCCACGCCCTGACCCTCGGCAGGGTCCGGGCCACCGTGTTCTCCGTCGCCGCCTTCACGAATCTGAGCCAGGACCATCTCGACTTCCACGGGACCATGGAGGACTACGCGGCGGCGAAAGAGAGCCTCTTCACCGACTACCAGGTGGGCACTGCTGTCATAAACGTCGACGACCCCACGGGCGCCAGGATCGCCGCCCGCGTCGAGCACGGTCTGGTGACCATCGGCCGGGATGGGATGGCCCGGGCCGAGGACGTGCGACCGGTCCCCGAGGGCAGCGTCTTCAGGATGGTGACACCGTGGGGGTCAACAACGGTGGCCACGCCGGTGTTCGGCCGATTCAACGTCGACAACGTCGTGATGGCGGCCACCTGCGCCCTGGCCGCCGGTGTCGGCTGGCCCGAGGTGGTGTCGTCGCTCGGCAATCTCCCCGGTGTCCCCGGGCGGTTCGAGAAAGTCTCCGGCGACGACCCGGTCACGGTGATCGTCGACTACGCCCACACTCCCGCCGGGATCGCCCAGGCCATCGAGACCGCCCGCGGTCTCGGCGGGTCGAGGGTGATCGTCGTGGTCGGCGCCGGGGGCGACCGGGATCGTGAGAAGCGGCCGTTGATGGGCCGGGCGGCGATGGCGGCGGACGTCGTCGTCATCACCAGCGACAATCCCCGGTCCGAGGACCCGGCCCGGATCGTCGATGCCGTGGCATCGGGGACCGGTGGCGGGGCCAGGGCGATCATCGACCGGCGTGAGGCGATGAGGGCGGCCCTTGAGACGGCCCGACCCGGCGACATCGTCCTCATACTGGGACGTGGTCACGAGTCCAACCAACAGGTGGGGGACAGGTCGATCCCCTTCGACGACCGGGTGGTCGCCGTAGAGGAGCTGACCGCGATGCGAAGGTCCGCCAATTCCGGGAGCGGAACGGGGAGCATGGTCGGGTGATATCGCTGCTCATCGCCGCCGCGGTCGGTCTATTGGTGTCTCTCTTCGGGACGCCATATGTGATCCGGGTCCTGGAGCGACGGCGGATCGGTCAGTTCGTCCAAGAGGAGCTTGCCTCCCACGCCCACAAGCAGGGCATTCCCACGATGGGTGGCCTGGTGTTCGTCTCCGCGGCCATTGTCGGCTATCTGGTCTCCCATGTCAGGGTCACGGTCAACGGCGGGGTGGAGGTTGTTGTCCAGGAGTACTTCGCCGGGGGTCTGCTCGCCGTGCTCGCCCTGGGGGGCATGGCGATCGTCGGCTTTCTCGACGACTGGATCAAGTACACCCGGAAACGGAGTCTGGGTCTGTCCAAGACAGCCAAGTTCGGCGGCCAGCTCGTCATAGCCGCCCTCTTCGCCTGGGGTGCGGGCAACGCCGGTGTCGCCACCGAGATCTCCTTCGTTCGCCCCCTCGGGCTCGACCTCGGCGTGTTCTTCGTGGTCTGGGTGCTCCTGCTCATGACGGGTTTCGCCAATGGGGTCAACCTAACCGACGGCATGGACGGTCTTGCCGGTGGCTCGGCGGCCCTGGTGGTCGCCTCGTATACGGTCATCGCCTTCTGGCAGTTCCGTAATCCCCAGACATATGACGCCGTCGATCCACTGGAGCTGGCCATCGTGTCCGCGGCGATGTTCGGAGCCCTCCTCGGCTTCCTCTGGTGGAACGCCCATCCGGCCAAGATCATCATGGGCGACGTGGGGGCCCAGGCGATCGGGGGGCTGATCGCCGCCCTCGCCCTGCTCACCAACACCCAGCTCCTCCTCCTCGTCATCGGTGGGATCTTCGTGGCCGAGACGCTGTCGGTGATCCTCCAGGTGGCCAGCTTCCGGATGACCGGGCGACGGATATTCAAGATGTCGCCGCTCCACTTTCACTTCGACCTGATGGGTTGGGCCGAGACCACGGTGGTGATCCGGTTCTGGATACTGACCGGGATCGGCGTAGCCCTCGGTCTCGGCCTCTTCTACGGAGACTTCCTCCGGCTCGAGGGGTTTCTGTGAGCCACGTCCTGGTGCTGGGCGCCGGTGTGTCGGGGATGGCGGCGGCCCGTCTCGCCCGGTCCCGCGGCCTCTCGGTGACCATCTACGACCGGAACCCCGGACCCGATCCCATCGTCGAGGGCTTCGCGGTGGCCTTCGGGGAGTGGGACCATCTACTCCTCAGGGGGATCGATCTCGTCATCACCAGCCCCGGGTTCTCGGAGCGGTCGGCCCCG
>JAKEHF010000014.1 GCA_022615295.1 Actinomycetota bacterium
GATCCAGGACAAGCTCGCCGAGGCCGCACCGAAGCGTGAGGCGATCATCGAGAAGATGGTCACCGAGGTGTCGGGGATCCTCGCCGACGCCGGGATCGAGGCCGAGGTCACGGGGAGACCGAAGCACCAGTACTCGATCTATCGGAAGATGATGGAGCAGAACCGTCCCTTCGAGGACATCCACGACCTCATAGGGATTCGCATCGTGACCCAGACGACCCGTGACTGCTATGCCGCCCTCGGTCTGGTCCACAGCCACTGGGTGCCGGTCACCGGCCGGTTCAAGGACTTCATCGCCATGCCCAAGATCAATCTGTATCAGTCGCTCCACACCACGGTCATCGGGCCCGATGGAAAGCCGATCGAGGTGCAGATCCGGACCAAGGAGATGCATCACCGCGCCGAGGCAGGGATCGCCGCGCATTGGCGCTACAAGGAGGGTGACGTAGGGAGCGTCGCGGCCATGGACGTCGACTCCCTCGACGAGGACCCCGAGGAGTTCCTGGCCAACCTCAAGCTGGACCTCTACCGGGACGAGGTCTTCATCCTCACACCGGGTGGAGACGTCAAGGATCTGCCACGTGGGTCGACTGCCGTCGACTTCGCCTACACGGTGCACACCGAGGTCGGGCATCGCTGTGTCGGCGCCAGAGTCAACGGGCGGCTGGTTCCGTTGTCCACCCGTCTCGAGTCGGGGGACATAGTCGAGATCCTCACCTCAAAGTCCCCCGACGCCGGCCCCAGCCGGGACTGGCTGAGCTTCGTCCGCACCGGCAGGGCGAAGTCGAAGATCAAGCAGTGGTTCCAGAAGGAGCGGCGCGACCAGGCGGTGTCCGAGGGCAAGGAGATGGTCCAGACCCTGTTCAAGCGGGAGGCCCCGGACCTCAGCGCGGCAGAGCGTGATTCCCACCTCGAGGCGATCGCCGTCGAGCTCGGTCTCAAGGACCTCGAGACGCTGGTGGCGGCGCTGGGCGAGGGGAATGTCTCGTTGGAGAGCCTCTCCACCAGATTGACGCGACGGCTCACCCCCGACACGGGTGACGCCCTCTTCAGACCACCACGTCGCCGCCGGCCCTCCGAGGCACAGGTCGTCGTCGAGGGCCAGGATGACATGCTGGTCCAGCTGGCGAGGTGTTGCTCACCGGTCCCCGGCGACCAGATAGTGGGCTATGTGACGGTGGGGCGTGGGGTCTCGGTGCATCGCGCCGACTGCACCAACGTGTCGTCACTCTCGGGCCGCCGGGAGCGATCGGTCGAGGTGACCTGGCCGGGTGGCGGACCCGGGGCCTTCGTGGTCTGGATACAGGTGGAGGCGCTCGATCGGACCCGGCTCCTCCGTGACGTGACCCAGGTGGTGTCCGACACCGGGGCCAACATCACCGCCTCCTCCACAGCCGTGGGCGAGGGGAGGGTGGCCGTGCTCAAGTACGAGGTGGAGCTGTCCGATCCGAGTCAGCTCCCCCGTCTTCTCGCCGACATCCGCGGGGTCGACGGCGTGTTCGCCGCCTTCCGTCTCGCCAACGACCCGTCGGCGTCGTGATCATCGAGGGGATTCCGTCCTGGGTGACGGCCACCAACTGCTGGGTGGTGTCCGACGAGTCACGGGCGGTTCTCGTCGACGTCCCGCCCGAGCCGGCGGTGATAGGGGATCACCTTGCCCGGCGCGGCCTGACCGTCGTCGCCATCTACTTGACGCACGGCCACATCGACCACACGGGTGGGGCGGGGGTGACGGCCACGCGTACCGGAGCAGTCACCTATGCCCACCCGGACGACGACTTCCTCACCCTTCACCCCATCGAGCAACTCCGCAGCATGTTCGGCATGGTCCCCCCCGGGGACTACGCACCACCTCAGACGATCCACGATCTGAGCGACGGCGACAAGCTCGACCACAACGGGATCGTCTTCGAGGTGCGGCACACCCCTGGCCACACCCCGGGTCATTGCTGCTTCTACGTCCCAGGTGATGGTGTGCTCTTCTCGGGAGATCAGCTCTTCGCCGGGAGCGTGGGCCGCACCGATCTCCCTGGGGGCGACTGGGGCAGTCTGGTCACGTCGATGAGGGAGAGGGTGATGACCCTCGACGACGAGGTCAGAGTGCTGCCCGGCCACGGGCCGGAGACCACAGTGGGCAGGGAGAGACGAACCAATCCCTTCCGTGGCGAATGGGCCTGAGGTCACTCGACGCGGCGGGCGCCAACACCGAGAAACAGGGCCTCTGAGGGGACGTTCCCCTCGGCTATGAAGGCATGGGCCTTGGAGCTGCCCGATTCGGACAGCACACGAAGACAGGTTCGCAGCATCAGTGTCGCCAGGCCCTTGTTCTTGTGCTCGGGCCGGGTCATCACGTAGCCGATCAGAGGCTCGCCGCCCCACTCGGAGACGAGGACCGCCCCGACCATCGACCCGTCGAGATGGGCCACCCGGGACATGTCGAGGAGCGGGGAGCCGGTGAGATACTGGCTCACCTCCCGCCGAGCATCGTCGATGGTCTCGTCGTCGTAGTCGATCGTCCCCGCATACGCCTCGAGCATCAGCGTCGAGAGGGCTTCGAGGTCGTCGAGATGGGGGGCTCGGAGTATGACCGGATCCTCGAGGATGGGGTCGGCCCCGGTAAGCACGTCGAGGTCGACGACGTAACGGTGTCTGGTAACTGCCGTCACCCGTCCCGCAAGCTAGCCGAGTCGCAGCCGCGGTGCATCGCGGCCAAAGGGCCGGGGCCTAACCTGGCCCGCTGATGAGCTTTCGACCCCCCAAGGGCACCGATGACCTTCTCGCGCCCCGATCCCAGTCATGGCGGGAGGCCCTCGGTCTCTGGGAGGACTGGTCGGCTCGTTATGGCTACCCCCTGGTGATGACGCCGGTGCTCGAGGCGACGGAGCTTTTCGAACGCGGGGTGGGGGAGACCACCGAGGTGGTGACCAAGCAGATGTTCACCTTCACCGACCGTGGCGGGCGCTCCATGACGCTTCGACCGGAGGGGACCGCTGGCGTGGTCCGGGCGTTCCTCGCCTCCGGTGGGCAAGGACCCTGGAAGGGGGCATACTCCGGGCCGTTCTTCCGATACGAGCAGCCCCAGGGGGGGAGACGTCGTCAGTTCTGGCAGCTCGGGGTGGAGTATCTCAACGTGGAGTCACCGGTGGCCGACGCCGAGGTCATCGAACTGGGCTACCGGTACCTGGAGACGGTCGGGGTCGCCGACCTGGAGCTGGTGGTCAACACCCTGGGTGACCCATCATGCAGACCTGCCTACGTAGAGGCGCTTCGCCGTTATCTCGACGAGCGGCGTCAGCTGCTCAGCCCCGAATCGGCCCGTCTCATCGAGCTGAACCCTCTCCGGGTCCTCGACTCGAAGACCGACCGCCCCCATCTCGACGACCCCCCGCGTATGACCGACTTCCTCTGCGAGCCTTGCGCCCGGCACTACGACGGGGTCAAGCACCTGCTCGACACCCTCGAGATCACCTACACCGAGGACCTCAGCCTCGTCAGGGGGCTCGACTACTACACGCGGACAGCCTTCGAGTATGTCGGCCGGGGTCTGGCGACGGCCCAGAACGCCCTGGGTGGCGGGGGCCGGTACGACGGCCTGTCCGAGCTGCTCGGGGGGCCGCCGACACCGGGTGTCGGGTTCGCACTGGGTCTCGACCGCATCATCCTGTCGGCGGGCAAGGAACCCGGGTCGCACCTCGACGCCTACCTGGTGTACGAGACCGACGTCACCGAAGCCGTTGTCGTCGCTTCCCGGCTGAGGCGGACGGGCACACGTGTCGACTTCGATGGCGAGGGCCGACCCGTGGAGGCCCAGTTCAGGATGGCGGCCCGCTTGGATGTCCCCGTCGTACTCGTCTACCGAGGCAGCGACCTCCCCGTCGAGGCCAGGGCGTCCGGTGTCAGTCACGAGATGGGTCTCGATGAGGTTCCCGAGTGGGTGAGAAGAAGCCGTGATACGTAGCCACACAGCCGGCAGGCTCGGGTTGGACGACATCGGCAGCACGGTCACGTTGGCCGGTTGGGTGCAGCGCCGGCGTGACCATGGGGGCATCACCTTCTTCGATCTGAGGGACGCCACCGGTTTGGTGCAGGTGGTGGCCGATCCGGCGCTGCACCCCGAGACGGCGCGTCTGAGAATGGAGTTCTGTGTGGCGGTTGAGGGCGAGGTGACCGCTCGCCCGCCGGGGACCGAGAACCCCGATCTGACCACTGGCTCCGTCGAGGTGACGGCATCACGGGTGATGATCCTCTCGGAGGCGAAGACCCCGCCGTTCCTCATCGAAGACCGGGTCGATGTGGAGGAGACGACCCGTCTCAAGTATCGCTATCTCGATCTGAGACGGCCCCGGATGACGGCCAACCTGCGGGCGAGATCGCGGGCCGCCACGGCGATCAGGCGAACCCTCGACGCATTGGGATTCCTCGAGGTGGAGACCCCGACACTGATCAACTCGACCCCGGAAGGGGCCCGCGACATGCTCGTACCCAGCCGTCTGCGTCAGGGAGAGTTCTACGCCCTGCCCCAGTCGCCGCAGCTCTTCAAGCAGCTCCTCATGATCGGGGGTGTCGAGCGCTATTACCAGATCGCCCGCTGCTACCGGGACGAGGATTTCCGCGCCGACCGGCAGCTCGAGTTCACCCAGCTCGATCTGGAGGGCTCGTTCTGGGAGAGGGACGACGTCCTGGAGACGATCGAGAAGGTGCTGTCCGCCGTGGTGGCAGAGCTGAGAGGGGTAGTCGTGGAGACCCCCTTCCCCAGACTCACCTGGAGGGAGGCCATGGAGCGGTTCGGCACCGACAAACCGGACCTTCGTTTCGGCATGGAGATCCGTGATCTCTCCGAGGTGGTGGCAGGCTCGGGGTTCACGGTCTTCCGCGACGTCCTGGACGGCGGGGGCGTCGTGAGGGGGATCAATACCGGCGGGCGGGAGTGGACACGGTCCATGGCCGACGCCGCCACCGAGAAGGCGAAGGCCCTCGGGGCCCGTGGTCTGGTCTGGATGGTGGTCGAGGAGAGCGGGTCGGTCCGCTCACCGGCGGCCAAGTTCCTCAGCGAGGCGGAGATGGCCGGGATCAAGACGGCACTTGGAGCCGGGACCGGCGATGTGCTGCTCATCGTGGCCGACGGGTGGCGTGTCGCGGTCGAGACCCTGGGCGCCCTCCGTATCGAGCTCGGTCGGCCGGGCGGCCATGAGACGCTCAGCTTCCTCTGGGTGGTCGACTTCCCCCTCTTCGAGGAGGCAGAAGACGGCTCCATCACCTTCTCCCACCACCCGTTCACAGCACCGGAGTCGATCGAGGTGATGAGGGGAGACCCGGCGTCGGCGGTGGCCAGGGCCTACGACGCCGTGCTCAACGGTGTCGAGCTGGGGAGCGGATCCATCCGGATCCACGACCCCGTCGTCCAGCGTCAGGTCTTCGAGATCCTCGGAATCGACGCCGCCACAGCAGAGCGCCGGTTTGGGTGGTTTCTCGAGGCATTGGAGTACGGAACGCCGCCCCACGGTGGCTTCGCCTTCGGGATCGACCGACTCGTGATGGTGTTGCAGAACGAGGGGTCGATACGTGAGGTGATCCCCTTCCCGAAGACCCAGACCGGATCCGACCCCATGACCGGGGCTCCGACCTGGGTCTCGGAGGGCCAACTCGCCGACCTGGGCATTGCCCTGGCCCCCGAGGCCCTGGCGCGACGAGATCAAGACGATGGCTGACGCGGGGCGGGCCCGGCGCATCCTCGTCCGCACCGGGCTGGTCGTCGTCTCGTTGGCCTTGGCCCTGGTGGCGGTGTGGTCGTTGGCCATCGGGCCGGTGGCGGTGTGGCGTGTCCTCAGCCACGGGACTACGACGGTATGGGACCATGAGGCGTACCCGGGTCGGACACTAAGGCCCAGCACAAGCCCCCAGCCGTGGCCTCGCGGTGAGATGGATCTGCCTGCCGTCGTCGTCACGGAGCTGGGAGAGCTCACCCTCGAGGAGGTGCTAGTGGAGACGGGCACCCTGTCGTTCGTCATCGTCTCGGACGGGCAATTGGTCTATGAGTGGTACCGGCCCGGTCATGACCCTGGTCGTCCGGTCATGCTCTTCTCGGCGACCAAGTCCCTGCTCTCGCTGATGATCGGCGCCGCAATCGAAGATGGGATCATCGGCGGGGTCGACACGGCGATCGCCGACGTCATGACCGACATGGAGGCGTTGGACGACACCCGGATCGAGGACCTGCTAACCATGGGTTCGGGTCTGGGCTACGTCGAGAACGACAATCCGTTCGGGGTACACGTCGAGTTCAACTACACACCCGACCTGACGGAGGCCATCCGCCGTCTCGAGAGCGGAGAGGCGGCGGGATTTCGATACAAGTCCGGCGACTATGCGGTGTTGGGGCTGGTGCTGAACGACTCGCTGTCCGGGGAGGACCTCACTGCCTATCTGGGGAGACGCATCTGGGACCGTCTGGGCGCCACCGGGACCGCGGTGTGGAGCACCGACGACACCGACGGTCTGGAGCGCACCTGGTGCTGTTTGGCGATGACGGCGCCGGACCTGGCCAGATTCGGGCAGATGATCCTCGACGAGGGCAGGTGGGGAGAATCGGAGGTGGTGCCCGGCGACTGGGTCGCTCGATCACTCACCCCCGCTTACGACGTCTGGCCCGAGGAGTACGAGGAATCGCCCCTCGTCAACTACGGGTACGGGTGGTGGTTGACCGACGCCGGGGGCTGGCTGGCGTTGGGCAAGGACGGGCAGTATCTGTACGTCGACCAGACCCGCCGTCTGGTGATGGTGCGCCAAGGGGAGGAGACGGGCGACGTGTCATGGGTAGGGCTCTTCTCAGAGCTCGTCGCCGGCTGAACCGAGCAAGGAAGTACCCCTCGGTAACCTCAGATGACGATGACCTGGAGCTCCGATCGGATACGCGACGCCTTCGTCGGCTTCTTCGCCGCCCGCGGGCACGTGGTGAGGCCGTCGGCGTCGCTGATCCCAGTCGACCCCACGCTGCTGCTCACCAACGCCGGGATGGTCCAGTTCAAGCCGTATTTCCTGGGTCAGGAGACCCCGCCGTGGCCCCGTGCCGTGTCGGTGCAGAAGTGCGTTCGCACCGTCGACATCGACATCATCGGGACCACCAAGCGTCACCTCTCCTTCTTCGAGATGTTGGGGAACTTCAGCTTCGGCGACTACTTCAAGGAGACCGCCATCCCCTATGGGTACGAGTTCTGCACCGAGGTGCTCGGTCTCGACCCGGATCGCATGTGGTACACGGTGCACGAGACCGACGACGAGGCGGCCCAGATCTGGGTCGACTCGGTCGGTGTCCCCCCCGGGCGTGTCCAGCGTGGGGGAAAGGACAACTTCTGGCAGATGGGGGTGCCCGGGCCCTGCGGGCCGAGCTCGGAGATCTTCTGGGACCGGGGGCCTCAACATGGCCCCGATGGCGGGCCGATCGGCGGTGGTGAGGACCGGTTTGTCGAGATCTGGAACCTGGTGTTCATGCAGAACATCCAGGACGAGCCGTATCAAGTCGTCGGTGATCTGCCTGCCAAGAACATCGACACCGGGATGGGGCTCGACCGGGTCGCCGCAGTCCTCCAAGATGTCGACTCCGTCTTCGAGATCGACACCACGGGGCACGTGCTCTCCGCCGCCGAGCGTGAGACCGGTCTGCGCTTTGGCGAGGACATGGCGGGCGACGTCTCTCTCCGGATCCTCGCCGACCACGCCCGCTCGGTGACCTTCCTGATCGGTGACGGGGTGATCCCTTCCAATCTGGGGAGGGGGCATGTCCTGCGCCGGGTGCTGCGCCGGGCAGTCAGGCACGCCTGGCAGCACGGGGGCGACAAGCTGGTCGTCCCGGCGCTGGTCGAGGCCACCATCGAGGTCATGGGTGACGCCTACCCGGGCCTAGTGGAGAAGAGCGGGTTGATCCTCGATGTGGCGACACGTGAGGAGGAGAGGTTCCGACGAACCCTGGAGTCGGGCCATCAGCTCCTCGACACCGAGCTCTCCGAGGGGGGCGGGACGCTCAGCGGGGCCACCGCGTTCCGGCTCCACGACACCTACGGCTTCCCCATCGAGCTCACGACGGAGATCGCCTCCGAACGGGGGATCGAGGTCGACATGGAGGGCTTCGAGGCCGAGATGGCGGTGCAGAGGGAGCGGGCCCGGGCCGCATGGAGGGGGGCCGCCTCGGCCCAGACCGAGGCCAACTACCTCCGTCTGGCGGACACCCAGGGCCTCACCGACTTCCTCGGCTACGAGGAGGAGCGGGCACGGGGCCGGGTGTTGGCGCTGGTCATGGAGGACGAGATGGTGGAGAAGGCCGAGGAGGGCCAGCTCCTCGAGTTGTTCCTCGACCGGACCCCGTTCTACGCCGAGTCCGGCGGGCAGGTCGGCGATATCGGCGTCATCGAGACCGAGACAGGCCTGCTCCAGGTGTTCGACACCAGACATGCCATACAGGGCCTCCATGGCCATCGGGGGCGGGTCGAGAGGGGAATGCTCCGTGTCGGCCAGACTGCGACTGCGGTCATCGACGGGTCACGGCGTGAGGCCGTCAGAAAGAGCCACACCGGGACCCACGTGCTCCATTGGGCGCTGCGTGACGTGCTCGGCGAGCACGCCGGTCAGGCGGGATCCCTGGTCGAGGCGGGTCGTCTCCGCTTCGACTTCTCGAACCCCGGGCCGGTGTCGGAGGCCGAGCTGGCGGAGGTCGAGGCCGAGGCGAATCGGAGACTCATAGCCAATCACCAGGTCACCACGGTGGTCACGACCAAGGAGGAGGCGACCGCGATGGGCGCCCTCGCCTTCTTCGGCGACAAGTACGGGGACACGGTGCGTGTGGTCAAGGTCGGCGACTTCTCCACCGAGTTCTGCGGCGGCACCCACACCATGACTTCCGCCCAGGTAGGGCCGCTCATCGTGCTCGGGGAGTCGTCCATCGGCTCCAACCTGCGACGTGTCGAGGCACTGACCGGTGTCGCCGCCTACGACCACATCGTCGAGCTGCGACGGTCTCTCGATGCCGCCGGACGGCTCCTCCAGACCAACGTCCACGAGGTTCCCGGTCGGCTGGAGCAGTTGCTGAGCAAGATCGAAGGTCTCGAGGCCCAGTTGGGGACCATCGACGAGGAGCGGCGTCGCGGCCTCGTAGCCGAGCTCGCCTCCCGGG
The DNA here is from genome assembly GCA_022615295.1 of Actinomycetota bacterium. Lineage (GTDB taxonomy): Bacteria > Actinomycetota > Acidimicrobiia > Spongiisociales > ZC4RG35 > ZC4RG35. The sequence continues at coordinate 9,164 of JAKEHF010000014.1, forward strand.
CCCTGACAGTCGGTGAGGTGTCGCTCGTCGTGGCTGAGAGCACTGAGACCGACCCCACCGGTCTCCGTCAGGTGGCCCTCGGGGTGAGGGAGCGAGTCGGCCCACCCGTGGTCGTCGTCCTGGGGGCGGTCGGACAGGGGAAGGGGGCGTTGATCGCTGCGGTGAGCAAGGACCTGGTGGAGAGGGGTGTCTCGGCAGCCGACCTGATCTCCGCCGGGGCGGCAGTCCTGGGTGGGGGCTCATCACGTGACCCAGAGCTGGCCCAGGCGGGTGGGCCGCAGGGATCGCTGTTGCCCGAGGCCCTCGAGTTGGCCCGGGAAGGGGCGGAGCGGGCCCTGGGCCCCCTGTGAGACGCGTCCTCGGGGTGGACCACGGAACGACCAGGGTGGGTATCGCCATGTCCGACCCGCTTCGTCTCACCGCATTGCCCCTCGAGGTCACTCCCCGGCGGTCGGCTATCGACCGCATCACCGAGCTGGTGGCCCACAACGACGTGGAGACGGTGGTCGTAGGC
>JAKEHF010000110.1 GCA_022615295.1 Actinomycetota bacterium
CTGATGCTCGCTCTCGTCCTCGCCGCCTGCTCCGGTGGCGGGGGCGGCGGAGGCATGATCGCCGGTGAGGACGTCGTGATCCGCATGTTCGACAACCGCTTCGAGTACACCGAGATCCAGATACCGGTGGGGGGCTCCGTCGCCTGGTTGGGCGCCGGACGCAATCCCCACAATGCGGTCGCCGTCGACGGGTCATGGTCGACCGAGACCGTCTTCGGAAGTCTCGAGCAGCTCGAGGGCGACGTGGCCACGCTGGTCTTTGAGACGGCGGGAACCTATCCGTTCTTCTGCACCCTCCACGGGAATGCCGACGGTGACGGCATGGCAGGCACCCTCATCGTCGGTGACGGCTAGATGAGAGAGGTTCGGCTCTGGCTGTCGGCCGGGGTCGTCCTGCTCACTGCGTGCGCCGGTGTGGACACCACCCCCGCCTCGCCGGCTGCGATGGGCGACCCGACCACCGGGTCACCGTCCGAGTGGACCGGGGTCACCCGCCATGTCCCCTCGGAATACCCGACCATCCAGGCGGCCGTCGACGCCGCGGACCCCGGTGACCTGGTCCTCGTCGACCGAGGGGTGTATCGGGAGACGGTCGACGTAGCCACTCCCGGCGTCACGATCAGGGGGGTGGATCGGAACGAGGTGATCGTCGACGGCGAGTTCGAGAGGGCCAACGGTGTACAGGTGCTGTTCACCGATGGTGTGGTGGTGGAGGACATGACCGCCATGAACCACATCGTCAACGGCTTCTTCTGGAACGGGGCCCGCGGGTTCCGGGGGTCCTACCTGACCGCGATCAACAACGGGGACTACGGCATCTACGCCTTCGACTCGGGTGACGGTCTTTTCGAGCACTCCTATGCCTCGGGCTCACCCGACGCCGCCTTCTACGTCGGCCAGTGCAACCCGTGTCAGACGGTCGTCACCGACTCCGTCGGGGAGTACAGCGGTCTCGGCTACTCGGGCACCAACGCCTCAAACGACATCTACATCGTCGAAAACGTGTTCCGCAACAACGGGGCTGGGATGGCCCCCAACACACTCGACTCAGAGCTCCTCCCCCCGGCGACCGGGGTGATGGTGGCTGGCAACCTGATCCACGACAACGGTTACGGGATATTCCCCCACAAGAACGCCCAGTGGACCACTCAGGGCAACGGCATCGTCGCCGCCGGGATCGAGGACTCGGTCATCCGAACATGACTTCGGTGTGGTGGAGTCGGCCGGTGAAACACAACCCGTTGTCGGAGAGGACTTGGCGGGGCAGCCCATAGCGGGAGGCGGCCAGTTCGAAGGTGTCCCAGGCCAGTTCGCCGGTGGCAGCGGGCCCGGCCATAGAGGCCAGCAGATAGCGGGAATGGTCATCCAACAGGTTGATCCCCCAGCTCTTGGTCCCGTCATCGCAGGGGATCTGAGTGGCGTCGATCTGCCATAGGTCGTTTGAAACGTCTCTTTCGAACCTCTTGTCAGCTTTCGGTCGCCGGCTCGGCCCGGTGGCGACCAGCCCGTTGCGGCGCAACACCTGGTGGATGGTCGACACCGCCGGCGGGTCTTCCCCGGCTCGGGTCAGCTCAGTGCGGATCCGGCGGGCACCCCAACGAGGATGATCCCGGCGCATCTCCCATCCCGAAGACGTGGGTGACTCCCCAATTGATCATGGTCTCCACGAGGACATCGCTCACCGTACGATGACGGCTCTCCTCATCGGGAAGTGCCACATAGACGCCATCCGAACGGATCTCGGTGGCGAAACATCCGGGCATGTCGCTGAACCCGGGAGGTGGGGTACCGTCGAGAGGGTTGTAGTCATAACCGTGCCAGGGACAGCGCAGCCACCCTTTCTCGATCGACCCCTCCCCGAGAGGCCCCCCCTGATGGGGGCACTTGTTGTCGAGTGCGCCGTAACGCCCCTGATAGTGGGTCAAGGCAAGACTGCGCCGACCCACAGTCACCGTCTTGACCCGGCCCTCCCCCCAACTCGTCGAGATCGGCAACCTTGTGCCAGTTGACTTCCGGACCCGGGTTACTCATCCCTCAAACATACCGGAAGCATCGTGGAGCCTCACTCCGTTCTCAAAGCCCTGTCCGGCTGAATCCGACTGGTTCGGTATGCAGGAATGATCCCGGCAACTCCACCTATGGCGAGGCCAATTATCGGGCCTGCTGCCACAACCTGCGGGGGAAGAAACGGTCTCCAATCGTTGATCGCCGCTCCGGCCACCACGATCGCCACACCCACCGCCGAGCCGAGGAAACCCCCCCACATACCAGTCAGCGCCGCCTCCAGGGCCACCTGACCGGTTATGTGCCTCCGCTTGGCGCCAAGAGCCAAGCGCAACCCCATCTCCGGTGTACGTTCAACCACGGAGACGGAAGTCACGGTGGCAATCCCCAGCACCCCGGCAATCAGCGCCACCCCAGCGGCCCCGAGAACCAACCTTTGGATGTCGGTTCGAATCGCCTCGACGAACCTTCCCGGCTCCGGGGGCCGTACCACCGACACCGAATCCGGCTTTCCCGGGACAGGAACGTACCCGATCGCCTCAGAGACTCCGGGTGCATCACCCAAATCGGTGAGTACCACAAAACTGCTCTGACCCACAGACGAGCCATCAGCCGGGTACGGGACGGCAACACTGTTGATGAGAAGCGGCATCCGAGGAGAACGCTCCACCACCCCGATCACCGTGTGAGCCACACCGTCGAGCCAGATCATGTTCCCCTGACCGGCGACGCCGATCACGCCCAGACTGTCGGCCACACTCGCCCCCAAAACGACCACTCGATCCTTACGGAAAGCGTGACCGGCATCGAACCACCGACCCCATCTCAAGCTCAGTTCCCTAGCTTCATGAAAGCCCCCGGTGGCCCGCACCACATTGACGTCATCGAGGGCCGTCGAGTCGGCGGAGACCGTCCCGATAGTGGTCAAACCGCCGGTTTCAAAGACGGCGGCGGCGAGCACCCCCGGCTGGGACCCGAGACGCTCTTCTGCTTCGTAGGCCTCGAAATCGCCAAAAATCGAGCCGAGCACCTCAGTGGCCTGGAGCAGGTCGAACTCGTCAGAGACCTGCCGCTGCGCGGTGCTGGCCAGCCCTACGATCCCGACTAGTGCAGCTACCCCGAGGACGGTGCCCATGGCTGTGGTGGCAGTTCTCCATGGTCTCGTTGACAGCGAGAGGAGCGCCTCGGAAGTGAGATCGCTCAGCCTCATGAACCTCCCCCTTCGACAATCCTTCCGGACCTCATATGAACGATCCGGTCTCCGAGACGAGCTACCTCGTGGTTGTGGGTGATCATGATCACCGTCATGCCTCTATGGTGCGCCTTTGACACCTGCGCAAGAACCTTGGCACCTGTCTCTGAGTCGAGGTTGCCCGTCGGCTCATCGCAAAGAAGGACGCGGGCATTGGTTGCCAGTGCTCTCGCCAGAGCAACTCGCTGCTTCTCACCCCCGGACAGGGTGGGTGTCCTGGCGTCGACCCGCTCGGCAAGACCCACGCTCGCCGTCGCCTCCACCGCCCTGGCTCTGCGATCGCGCCTTGACACCCCGGCGTAAACCAACCCCAGCTCCACGTTCTCGACAACGGTCCGCGATCCGACAAGATGAAAAGCCTGGAAGACGAACCCGAACATTTCCGAGCGAAGTTCAGCCCTCCGATTGTGTCCAAGAGTGGCCACATCCACACCCTCGAGGAGATACGACCCCGAGCTGGGGCTGTCGAGGAGGCCGATCAGGTTGAGAAGAGTGCTCTTGCCCGCTCCACTGGGTCCGACGATCGAAACCCATTCACCTTCGGAAATCATGAGGTCAGCACTGTCGAGAGCCACCACCTCCGGACGACCCGGGTAAATGCGCCGAAGGTGACGAAGCTCGATCACTCCCCGACGCCTACGACGACCTCGTCGCCAGCCTCGATCTCGCCACCCACGATCTCTACCCAACCCCCAGCGGAAAACCCGACTTCGACGGGAACACTCGAGCCGTCAGGCCTCTGCAAGTACTGCTGACCGTCGGTCTGGGTGAAGACGGCCGTGAGAGGGGCTGCGAGCACCTCCCCGTCGGGCCCTTCGGCGAGCAAGGTCAGCTTGACGTTCTCGCCATTAAGCGAAACGTCGAGAGACCCGTCCGGTTCCAGACTCACCCTGATTCTCACGCCGGCCTCGTCGACGACAGGTTCGGGGTCGATCGCCATGACGGTGACTTCCATCGATTCGCCGTTTGGCAAGTCCACCTGCCCGCGAGTCCCGATTCGAACCAGTGACTCGAACTCGACGGGCACCAAACTCACCAATTCGAGCTCGGACCCCGTCAGCGACAATACCGCCGTTTCCTCAGAGCCGTCCCAAGTTGCGCCGAGAGAGGGCGTTGTCAGCACCCGCACCGGAAACGAGCTGAGAAACGCAATCTCACCTTTGGCGATGTAGTTCCCCACGGTTGCCGCAAAGTCGTTGAGCTTGGAGCGCGCTCTTGCTATCTCCGTGGCACTGCCTCCGCTGCGGGCATTGGCCAACTCCTGCTCAAGAGCGTCGACCTGTTCCTGACCTCCAGTGTGGAGCATCACCACACCAGCCATGGTGTACAGATCACGGATCGCCGTCTCCGTGTCCCGACCGAAGACACCGTCCTCTTCCAGCTCGTAACCGAGGGCGATCAGGGCTTTCTGGAGCTGGAGAACGTCGCTTCCACCGTCGCGGGGACGGATGTCCCGGTACATGGGCACAGCCCCACTCAATGCGATGACCGGACGGTCGGCCACGCTGAGCAACAGACGACCCGGCTCCACCGTTTCGCCGGGCCGAATGTCGACCCGAGTCACCAGCGCAGTGCTTCCCCCGGGCAAGGCCGGCGGTGCGACCGTCACCGTTCCACGGGAGACGACGTCGGCACGCACGACCACATCCTCGCTTAGGGCTCTCTGTTCCAAAGCCACAGTGGCAGCGACCGGTTCCGGCTCAGCTGCCGGGTCGAGGGGAGGATCCTCCCCGAGGTTGACTCCGACTGCGAATGCACCGGCCGCGACGAGAAACGAGATCGCGACGGTCCCCCACCACCAACGCGTTTTCATCCGCCTAACCCTCTCGACTGGAGGCAATCACCTCGTTGAAGTACTTCTCAGCCTCGGCCAGAACATCACGGTACCCGGCCACGATCTCATCCCGCTTGGGGATCAACAACTCCTGACGTACCTGGTCGTAGTCCCCGGCGCAGTCGGCGATCAACACCGCAAGTGAGTTGATCGAACCCTGCGCCTCATCCTTGGTGTCCGACTGCTGAACCACAGCATCCATGTGACCGTACAGATCCCAGATCCGATCAACCACAGGACCACCACCATCTGCGACACACTCCAAAAGCCGGGAAGTCGGTCCCGCCATCTCCTCCGAAGCGTTCACCTCGCGGACGATGCCAAACCAGAACGGAGCCCGTCCGATCACCTGATCAAACTCCTCCGAGAGCTTCCTCTCAATCTGGTTCGAGCAGTCGATGTACGCCAGATTCCAGGCTTCGACCTCAGCGGGAGACGCCGACGACGGGGGTCGTGGCCCCGGGTCTCCTGGTTGCGAACCGCCTGGTTCCCAGATCCCACGTTCGGCGTCGAGTTCGAAATCGGGCATGTCCCCGTTCCGTCGCCAGTGCGCAGCGGTCAGACGTTCTGGATCGAAGAGCAGACCTTGGCCCGCCATGCAGTCCGCCACCCATGACAGCTCGACGTTGTAGCGCAGTGCCGTCCAGGCGGCGGTCACCCGGTGCTCCTCCGGGGAGGTGGGGAACATCGCGGTGATGAAATCGATCGACGCCACACCGATCTCCTGCGGACTCCCATCGATCGGAACCCGCGGCTCCTTACCCTCAGGAACAATCGTCGACACACCGGCGACCGAAGTGGGGGGAGTCACCGAAGCAGCCGCAGTGTCGCTCAACGCGGTGCTATTCGAAGCCACAGAGTCAGTGCACGCCACCAGCACAGCCAGCACCAGCGGAAACCAGATTCGCCTACGCATGAAAAGACGACGCAGCTCTGGCGCGACCCGGCTCGAGTGCAGGCGGAACACTAGTCGAGACCTATAGCCTTGCCGCCGTTCTGTGTTGATTGGAAATAATACTGCACACCGGTGCCGACTGCGGTGAGTAGAACCACGAACGCGTAGGTGCATTCCACTGAGCTCACGTAGCCCGCCATCCCCGGGATCCACTCGGCCAACTGGACGCTGTACCACCAACCTTTGTGACTCCGGGTTTCTCCACCGCATCCATCGCCATCCTTATGCCAATAGTTGTTAACGTCGTTGCACGGTCCACTGCTAGCCGTCCCGGTGGTCGAGTTCTTCTCGACATTGCCCGTGGCGAAGAACAGATCGTCCTGGTCACAGGCCGCCGATGCCGGCAACGGCGCCACCACCACCGCACTCAAGACCATCGCCGTTACCAGAATCATGGCCTTTGCCATCGAACCCCCATGTCCCTTGAACATGGCCATCTCCGTTCAGAAGACTCGGTGCACTCTCTTATTTGTCGCAGGGCAGGTTCCTATTGAAGGGGACTCCTTCTCGACGGCGGCGCGGGGTTGTCCGCAGTGGCCGTCCGTCGACAGAGGGCAGGTCGCCACCGAGCCCTGCTCTCCCATCCTCCACTAGTCCCCGAAGCCGACGGCCATCACTTCATTGAAATACAGCTCAGCCTCGGCCAGTACATCGCTGTACCCGGCCACGATCTCATCCCGTTTGGGGATCAGTAGAGCCTGCCGGACAGCGTCGTAGTCACCAGCGCAACCGGCGACGAGGGTGGCCATGTCAGCAAGCGCTCCTAAAGCCTCATCTTTGGTCTCGGATCCCTGCACGACGGTATCGAGGTACAAGTAAATGTCCACCACCCTGTCCACCTGAGGACCGCCGCCTTCTGCGACGCAGCTCAGCAGCGTGTCGGTGGCATGTTTCATCTCGGAGGAGTTGTTCACCTCATCAACGATGCCAAACCAGAAAGGGACCTGCCCGATCACCGAGTCGAATCGTCCTGACACCTCATTGGAGATACCGTTGCCACAGTCGAAGTATGCCTGGTTCCAGGCCTCGGCTTCAGCCGCCGAGGCGGACGACGGGGGTCGTGGCCCCGGGTCTCCTGGTTGCGGGCCGCCGGGTTCCCAAATCCCACGTTCAGCATCAAGCTGAAAGTCGGGCATGTCCCCGTTCCGTCGGAGATAGGCGGCGGTTATGCGATCTGGCACCAGAACCAACCCTTGATCCGCCATGCATTCCGCTACTCGGGACTGCTCGACGTTGTAGCGCAGTGCCATCCACGCAGCACTCACCCGGTGTTCTACCGGAGACGTCGGGAACATCGCGGTAATGAAATCTATCGAGGCCACACCAAGGTCCTCAGGTCGCCCATCGATCGGATCCAACACCACCACGGTGGTGACGATCGTCGACTCAGGAGCGCCCGACCCGGGAGTATCCGTAGTCAGCACCGAACCGCTCACCTCGACGCCAGAAGTGCCCAACGACTCACTACAGGCGGTGACCAGGACAAGCACCGCAGCAACCCAGAATCGTCTACCCATCAGTATCACCGATGGCCCCCTAGTCGAGACCTATGGCGGTGCCACCATTCTGCGTGGACTGGAACATGTATTTCACACCGGTACCCACCGCCGTAAGTAGAACTTTGATGGTGAAGGTGCATTCCGGGGAGCTCTTGAAGCCAGCGGTCCCCGGGATCCACTCGGCAAACTGCACGCTGTACCACCATCCACGGTAGCTACGATTCTCTCCGGTACAGAGACCGTCGCCGTCCATGTGCCAATAGAGGTTGACGTCATTGCAGGTGCCAGAACTCGCCGTACCGGTGGTGGAGAACTTCAGGTTGTCATTACCTAATGCAAAGACCAAGGTGTCCTGGTCACACGCCGCCGAGGCCGGCAACGGCGCCACCAACACAGCGCTCAAAACCATCGCAATCACCAGGGTGACCGCCTTCACCTTTGACAGTCTCCTCAATCTCATCGCGACCCCCTTTCCTCTACTGATGCAGGAGCAACGGCCCGCTCGACTCGCTCCCGAGTCGCGAAGACCCGACCATAACCCCGGACCCCCCCCGGTCAACTGGCAGCTTGTTCCAGACGGACTGCCCGGTCTCGGTACTCCCATGTCTGTCAGCATCGACGGGCCGCCCAGCTTGCGAGCAAGCCGCAACAAGCACGACGTGTGCACCGGCCAGTGCGACCAGATTCTGGGCTATCAGTCGCAACCGATCAACCCACGATGAGCTTTGAGTCGACTTTGAACACCGCAATCTCTCTCGACTCGCCCATACACTCCGACGGTATGTCCACCGCGACGTCCTCGGGAAAGTCGTACCCACCCCCACCGCTCACACTCTCGCCCAGTGCCAATTCCTCACCCGAAGGGAGCCGGAGAGCGAAGGGGTCAGTGGACGCGACCGACGTGCCAGCCGGCCACACGACGGGGACCCAAGAGCCGGATTCGCCCGACTCCAAAACAACACATTCGCCCCTCAACGCAAGCACTCCTTGAATCAGTGCGTCTTGACCTCCGGGAGGAAACAGATCCCGGCTGGCGACGTAGATAACGTATCCGCCCGACTCGACCTCGTTTTGGCCACCACAGCTCGTCAGAGATAAAGCCACCAAGAACGCGGCGAGCAGCGCAATCTGACGACGCATCAACAGTGGTCCCCTAAAGGTCGCACGCCCGTCCAAAACTACCACTCGAGTCACGGGTTCACCGTCCAGGCGGGCAGGCAACCGGCGCGTGGGGAGGGTGACCTCGGGTTCTTCCGGCCGGGTTCGCCTAAGCATCCATCGGAATCGAAGAAGGCATCGCTCTTTGGCTCATGTAGTGGCGACGAAAATTCCCAGCGCATTATCTAGCCTGTCGGCGCGAGAAAACGCCGAGCGAATAGGGCCAGAACGGGTCGTATAGCTTGCCGTAGTGATAATCTGTCTCAGGCCGTCCGCAGCCATGCGCTGACCGCCGATGGAAGGGACTTCAACGATTGCGGTCGCGATGACTGGGTCAACGTCGGCGGTTGCGAGAGCTTGACTTGATGTCGTTGCGTGGCGTCGGAGTTCAGCGACGAGCTCGTTGGTGGCCTGGACAGCACGGTGGCTCAGCTGGACCGCCGGATCCGCGAGAGAGATGAGGCGCCTCGCCAGCAGTCCCGCCGTCGCCAGTCCTCCGGCCGTCATGAGGATGGTCGCTAGCTCTTCCGCCGGGTCGGGCGTAGACCATCCGATCAGCAACTCGAGAATCGAGACTAGGGCGAGTGCCGCGAACGCTGACCATGTGCGCCGATCTCGTCCGACCCATGCCACGTCCCAATCGATTGCTCGACTTGCTGCGACCGGCCCGGCAATCAGGCCGACCACGATCGTGACGAATACGAGGCTCGCTCCTTGGGCAATTGCTAGATCGCTCTGTTGGGTCCCACCCCCAGGTGGCCAGGCAGTCGCGTAAGCAGAAGCTGCTGCAGCGAATGTGAGTACCACGATGACCCACAGCAGCGTCCGGACTGAATCGCGCATGAGCGTTCCCCAACCGGTATTCAACCTGTTGAGGGTGCGCTCGGCGAGCTTTGGGGCGGGGCGGACGCTAGCGCCGCGGCACGAATCTGCTCCTCAAGCAGCCTCGATACGGTTTCCGGTGTCGGGATCACGTCAGCACAGTCAGTGGCGGACTACTAGACAATAAGGATGAGATACGCCGGGTGCTACGGCTGAGTAGATCCACCGACGATCGCCGCACCGAGGAACGCGGCGACACCAATGATCGATCTCCAACTTATCCGCCCAGAGTCTCCCAACGGCACGTCCCTTCAGCCGCATCCATCGCGCTTTACCTTACGCGTAGCGACTCCGGCGAAGCCGGGCGATTCGCAGGTCGCCATGGGCAATCCAGCCGAGTTCTTGTACCCGCCAGGCCAATACACACGAAGCGACCTCTGAAAGATTTAGAAACATGTAAATGGCACTGGTCAACCACACCGGTCGGGCTCACAATCTCCATCTCCATGGGGCCCATCGGCCCGAGCATGACGGTTGGGAGCCTGTTCCCCCGATGTCGGAGTCGGTCTACGAGATCGAGGCGGGACCGGTCGGCGTCCACCCCTATCACTGTCATCTGGCGCCGCTGGCCGAGCACGTGGCCCGCGGTCTGTACGGGATGCTGATCGTCGACCCGCGGGAGAGCGGCCGGAGGCCCAGGAAGTGACCCTCCTCCTCTCCGGCTTCTCCAACGACGAGGTCGGACGCAACGGGATAGTCGCCTGGAACGGTGTCGCCGGCTTCTATCACACCCACCCGATCAAGGTGGAGCGCCACCATCCGGTCAGGCTCTATGTCGCCAACATGGTCGAGTACGAGCCGCTGGCATCGTTCCATCTCTACGCTCGCACCTTCGACGTCTACCCGGCGGGGATGGGCGAGGCCCCGGCCTATCACGACGACACGATCGCCCTGGCCATGGGTCAGAGGGCGATGCTCGAGCTCACCCTCCCCAACTACGGCAGGTACATGTTCCATCCCCACCAGCACTGGCTCGCCGATCAGGGGGCCAACGGCTGGCTCGCCGCGGTCTAGCCCGTCTCGACTTCGATGACATCCACCTCGATCTCGAGCCACTCCGGCCAGGAGGCGCTGGAGACGGTCGTGATGCGGAACCCGTCGATGGCCGTCGGCTCGGCGGGTCTCCACTCGATCACGTCTCCGGTGGTGGTGAACGCCTCGAAGGTGGCGACCAGGCTCGGGGACCCGTCGATGATCAGCTCGAGCTCGTGTCTGGTCTCGCTCGGAGGGTTCTGGTAGACGACGAATCTGATGGCCGTCACCACCGTCGGCTCGGGATAGGCGACCTGTAGCCAACCCGGAGGGTCGTCGCCCGATGACCAGAAGGAGCTCTCGTCGGTCGAGCCGTCGAAGGCGAGATCCGTTCCATGACCATCGCGGCTGGCCGACGCCGTGACCAGCACCTCGCTTTGTGGCGCCCCGACGGATCCAGGGCACAGAGCCTCGCTCCCCGTCGCACAGAACTCGACGCCTCCTCCGACCATCGTCATCAGCACCTCGAGACCGGCGAGCTCGCCGCTTGTTGTCTCGAGGAGGTCTGCCGAGACGATCACCAGGTCGGCGAGCTTGCCCTCGACGATGCTCCCCACCCGGTCGTCGGTGCCGTCTGCGTATGCCGATCCCAAGGTGAGGGCCCGCAGCGTCTCGTCGAAGGTGAGGGCGTGAGTGAGCATCCAGGCGGGTGGCGGGTCGTCGACGCCGGTGGTCTGGGTCACCGATCGGTAGAGAAGACGGAGCGGGGACCCCGGCGGGGGTATGTCGAGGATGTCCTGGTCGTAGCCGTTGGGGAAGGCGTAGCCGGCGCTGAGAGGGACGCCGGCGTCGGCGAGCCTCCGCCAGCGGGCGAAGTTGTCCTGCCCCTGCTCGACGATCAGCGACTCGATGTCGACGTCACCCTGCAAGGCCCCGGGGTAATGGGGCTGGATGGCGACGATGATACCCAAGTCGGCCAACTGGCCCACCTGCTCCTCCGTGATGGCCAGGGCGTGCTCGATCCGGTGTCGCTGGGTGTTGGGGCCTGAGCCGAGGACGTTGGCCAGTGCGGTCAGCACCTGCTCATGGGTCTGAGTGCTGATTGCCTTGATCGCCAGTTGCCAACCCTCGTCGTGGAGGGTCGCCACCAGGGCGTCGAGCTGGTCCTGGGAGTAGTGGAGGGTGCGGCCGGAGTTGGAGTCGGGGAACAGCTTCAGCCCGCCGATCCGGAGCATCGGGCTGAATACTTGACCCGGCATGTAGGCGGTGTACCAGTCACCGAGACTCTCACCCTGTGGTGTGGTCAGGGGGAGATAGGCGTTGACCCTGATGCGGAGACCGCCGGCGGCGTCGAGGGCCCGCAACTCGTCGAGACGCTCCTGGTTTACGTAGAGCTCGTCGATGCTGGTCCAACCCTGGCTGAGGGCGTCCTCGATCGCCGTATCGGCGTCCGGATAGCCGAAGCGGTCCCTGTCTCCGACACGATGGGTGTGGGTGTCGATGAACCCGGGGAGGAGGGTCATACCGCCCAGATCGATCTGGACTGCATCCGGGCCCACGACGGGGTCGACCTCCGACTCGTCACCCACCCACGCGATGCGGTCCCCCTCCACCACCACCGCTGATGCCACGGGTCGGTTGGGGTCCATCGTCAGCACCGGCCCCCCACGGAACACCACGGTGTCCCCGGCGATTGGGGGTGGCGTCGTGGTCGTCGTGGTCGGTGTCGTGGCCTGCCCGGCGTCGACGGTCGTGGACGTGGGTGTCACGGGCTCGACACAGGCGACGACGAGGAGAAGAAGGGTCACCACCGTTGACGCTCGGGTGGTCATCACTGCCGTGGAGCCTATCCGGGGTGACGATGGGGAAGGGTCGTCACCCCTCGATACGTTCTCGCATCCTCCTCCGGAGACGCTCGGCGATGTGCTCACGGATGTGGTGGAACCGGCAGAAGAGCTTGCCCTTGTCGACACTGGTGGTGCCGCCGCAGGCCCAGTGGTCTACATGGTGGATGTCACACCAATCGGGTGGTCGCTCGCATCCCGGGGCGGTGCAGTGACGGTCACGAGCGATGATCGCCCGACGCTGCGCCGCGGTCCACACCCTCGTCTTCCTCCCGACGTCGAGGATCTCCGAGTTCCCACCGAGCACGATCCGGGTGATCGAGGCGTCACAGGCGATCCGCCGCAGGGTGTCGACGTCGATGACCTCACCGTCGAGGGTCTCGTGGATGCCGCCGGCCAAGCCTCGCAGAGCGTCGAGATCCGTGACGGGCATGATGTGGGGCTTCTCCCCACCGACGACCGGGGTGTTGCCGTGGTCCAGATGGGCGAGAGCTAGGTCCTCAAGGGCGTCATGACGGCGTTGCCGCGGAGTGCGGTGATCGTCGACGTCTGGTGGGGGCAGGAGGGCGCCGAGAGCGACCTCCAACGCTTCTCCTGCCACTGCCGTGAGCCATCCGTCGATGCGACGCATCCCCTGGGTCGTCTTCGAAAGGGATACACCCCGACGCATCATCTGGTTCTCAGGGTCGAGATCGCTCGGTCCGTCGACCGACTGTCGCCAGTACTCCAGCGCACGGGCAGTCGCCGGAACCGTGAGGTCCTCGATTATCTCGACGATCGTCTCTTCCGCCATCGGAAAGACGTCGGGGAGGGCCTCTGCCAGGGCAAAGAGCTGGACCGCCTGGTCGGTGGAGACACGGCCATCCTCCCAGGCGGCGAAGGAGGCGGGTGCAGTCTCCGCCGCATTGGCGTTGGCCACGACGCGACGGGCATGACCCGGTGACATCCGACCCTGGTGGGCGAGGTAGGCGGTGGGGGAGGGATAACCCATCTCGATGTGGCCATCCCGATCGGCGAGGGCGCCGATCCGTCGTGCGAGGAGCACTTCGATCATCTGGCGCACATGGGTGAGCTCGACGACGTCGGCGTGAAGCTCGTCCAATGTCATCGTGTCCTCGGCCGTGGCCGTCATCTCGTCGAGGGCCGACCGGATGGCACTCATCTCTGCTTCTCCATACCCCGAACATACGTTCTGTTTGTGACAAGATCAACCCCCTTGTCCCCGGTGGGTGGCCGGCCCAATCGCCCCTAGAGGGTCAGCGGCTCTGGCTCGATCACCAGCGTCTCGGCTCGTCCATCGACGACTCTCCAACCCCTGACTTCGGGATCGCCGCCCAGACCGACGACGACATAGATCCAGTCCGGCTCGATGGCGTTCTCCAGATCGACCGTCGACAGGCTCGCCGGGCCGTGGGGATGGGAGTGGAAGACCCCGCCCAACTCCCAGCCCCTCGACTCGGCCTCGACGAGGGCGGCGTAGTGCTCCGCCGGCGGGATGGTGTACCGGTTCGGGGAGTGGTCCTGGTTGGTGGTGGGGTAGACGCCGACCACGGTGCCACCTTCCATCGCAAGGAGACCGCACCCCTCCTCGGGGAGGGAGGCCAGACAATGCTCGAGGATCCTGGTGCGGAGGCTTTCAGGCAACAGGACGACAGGCGTCGTCATAGTCCACCAGCCTCGGCGGGCGGTCCGGGTCGGCGCAGGCCGGGCAGGCCGGGTCACGATCCACCACGAGGGTCGTGAACTCCTCCTCGAGGGCGTCGTAGACCAGGAGACGACCTTTCAGCGTGTCCCCAATCCCGAGGAGGACCTTGATCGCCTCCATCGCCTGGATCGTCCCGATCACCCCGGGGAGGACGCCGAGGACACCGGCATCGGCACAGGAAGGGGCCAGCTCCGGGGGTGGGGGAAGACGGTGCAGACAGCGATAGCAGGGCCCGTCGTAGGGCACGAAGACGCTGGCCTGGCCCTCGAAGCGGAAGATCGACCCGTGGATCGAGGGGATGCGGAGTCGCAGACAGACATCGTTGACAAGATAGCGGGTGGGGAAGTTGTCGCCCCCATCGACGACGAGGTCATACCCGGAGACGATCGACTCGGCGTTGGCCGCGGTGAGACGAGCCCGATGGGTCTCCACCTTCACGTCGGGATTGAGCCCGACCAGGGTCTCCCGGGCCGACTCGACCTTGGGCATGGCCACCCGGTCCAGATTGTGATGGACCTGCCGCTGCAGGTTGGTGGTGTCGACGACATCGTCGTCGACGACCCCGATCGTTCCCACTCCGGCCGCGGCGAGATAGATGGCCGCCGGGGACCCGAGACCACCCGCCCCCACTATCAACACCCGGGAGCCGAGCAGTCTCATCTGACCGGGCTCGCCCACCTCGGGGAGCCGGACATGTCTGGCGTATCTCCTCCGCTGGTCCTGGGTGAGGCCGGCGGGATCGCCCCAGGGGTGGCCGGCCCGTTTCCAAGACTCGAACCCCCCGGCCAGCGAGGAGACCCGCAGGTAGCCCATCTCGAGCAGGGGCAGAGCGGCCAAGGCTGACCTGGAGCCACCCGAGCAATAGAGGACTATCTCGACGCCATGGTCGGTCACCAACCCCTCGATGTCCCTCTCGAGGAGGCCACGGGGCAGTAGCAGCGCACCGGGAATGACCCCGTCGTGGTGCTCGTCGGGCTCCCGGACGTCGATGACCGTCACCGATCCGATGCTGGCCCGGAGCTCGTCGGGGCTGGTCTCCTTGATGCGGGTCTTGGCCGCGGCAACCAGGTCCCGGTAACCGGTCATAGGTGGCTCCGGGCCGGATCGGGGTTGTCGGGGTCGATGTCGTAACGCTTGTAAGCGTCCTGCACGGCAAAGACCTCGATGTCGTCTGCCGCCGCCAGGGCGCTCAGGGAGGCGGCGACCACGTGACCGGTGTCGGTCTCGAAGAAACGACGCAGCGCGGACCGGGAGTCCGAACGGCCGTAGCCGTCGGTACCGAGCACCGTGTAGCTGCCCGGGACCCACCGGGCCACCTGGTCGGGGACGAGGCTCATATAGTCGGTCACCGCCACGGTTGGTCCAGGGGCGGAAGCGAGGAGGCGAGTAACCAACGGCACCCTGGGCTCGTCCTCGGGATGGAGCCGGTTGCACCGCTCCGCGGCGAGGGCCTCCTCACGGAGCAGCTTGTACGAGGTGGCCGACCACAGCTCGGCCCCGACCCCGTAGTGCTCGGCGAGCTCTGTCTGTGCCTCCCGGGCAGCGAGGTTGGCGGTACCGGAGAAGAGGAGCTTCAGGTGGCTCGTCGTTCCCTCCGGCGCCGGCGCCCACAGATAGAGGCCTTCCACGATCCCGCGATCGACACCCTCGGGTTTGGGGGGCTGGGAGTGGTTCTCGTTGTAGAGGGTGAGGTAGTAGAAGACGTCGTCGGGCTCCGGCCCGTACATGCGCCGGATCCCGTCCTCCACGATCAAGGTCATTGTGGCCGACTTGACTTCCTTCTTGCCGATGATGCCATCTTCGCTCGTCAGAGCACGGCGTGGCGACAGATGAAAGCGGGCCATGCGCTCGGCGATGGACTGGGCCACCTCCGCCTTCGCGCCCACCACCGGGTTGGCCGGCACCAGCGCTTGCCATTCCTCCTTGGTGAGCCACATGTATTCGGTGTTCGGCGAGAGCATGAAGGTAAAGATTTGGCGAAAATCCTCCTTCTTGGCGTGGCGCAGTTGGGCCTTGTCGTCCCGACTCATGAAGCGTCCATGAACCTTGAGAGTGAGTCCCCCCTCGGGGGGCGCGGGGATCACCCGTTCGGACGGTTTCAGGTCGGCAACTTTGACGGCCCCCGGCTCACGCTCGTCCTTCGGCAGTTTGTTGAACGCCTCCAGCACCTTGGCGGATGGCGCGCCGCCCAGCAGCTTGCCGCTGGCCGACACGCAACTCATGTAGCCGCTGCTCGTCACCCATTGGACGTCGGCCGCGCGAAGAAATTCCCCTTCCGGATTCTTCGCTCCCTTCACCTCCGTCGGCACCGCCGCCGCGATGAAGTGCTTCTTGATGTGATCAATCTTGGCATCGGTCCACTGAGAGGGCTCACGGCCCCCGCGACCTGCCGTTCAGCATCCCGCCGCGGGCGCTCCACCGCTGCCAGCCCAGATAAAGAGCGGCTTGCCTTCCTTCGCGGCCCTTTGCCGCGCCTCCCAGACGCTGGGATACCAGTCGATCTCCATCCAGCGCGATTCGCCGGCCTGCGGCTTGATTAGCCGGTGCAGCTGGTCGAACTGATCGGAAGCGATGGCCTTGGGCTCATCCGCTTGCAGCGTTCCGGCGGACATTCCCGCAGTTAGCGTGAGCACGCATAGAAATCGACAGTAATTCATGAATTCTCACCTTTCTGATCGCAGATCATGCGATCGGTTACCAGACATTCCACGGAAAGAACCTCAAGCAACCTTGTCAACTTGCGATGCAGAAGGTCGGC
>JAKEHF010000111.1 GCA_022615295.1 Actinomycetota bacterium
AAGTGAGGATTTGATGGCCGACCAGAAGATCCGCATCCGTCTCAAGGCCTACGACCACAACGTGGTCGACGAGTCCTCGAAGAAGATCACCGAGACGGTGCTGCGCACCCAGGCCAAGATCAAGGGGCCGGTGCCCCTGCCCACCGAGGTGCATCGCTATTGCGTCATACGAGGGCCCCACGTCCACAAGGACTCCCGGGAGCACTTCGAGATGCGGATCCACAAGCGGCTGATCGACATCCTCGAGCCCACCCCGAAGACCGTCGACTCCCTGATGCGTCTCGAGCTGCCTGCGGGGGTCGAGGTGGAGATCAAGCTGTGAGCGCGACCTATCAGATCGAGTGGGTGCATCTCGCCGTCGGCGGGGGGCCCAGGGGGGTCGTCCCCCCGGGATGTCGTATGGAGATCAAGCTGTGAGCTCGCAACGGGCGATCCTGGGCACCAAGCTGGGCATGACCCAGGTCTTCGACGAGCAGTCGCGAGCCATACCGGTGACCGTGGTCAAGGCCGGGCCGGTGCAGGTGGTTCAGATCAAGACGCGGGCCAAGGACGGCTACGACGCCATCCAGATCTCCTACGGCGCGGCCAACGGCGCCAACAAGCCGACCGCAGGTCATTACGCCAAGGCGGGGGTGGCGCCGGGTCGTCATCTCGTCGAGCTCCGTGTCGACGACCCAGGCAGCTATGTCCTGGGCCAGGAGATCGGTGTCGCCGAGATCTTCGCGCCCGGAGCCAAGGCGGACGTTTCCGGCGTCACCAAGGGAAAGGGCTTCGCAGGCGTCATGAAACGGCACAACGCCGCCGGTCAGGGAGCCTCACACGGCAATCACAAGAAGCATCGAGCCCCGGGCTCGATCGGTGCCTGCGCGACACCCTCCCGGGTCTTCAAGGGCATGCCCATGGCGGGCCGTATGGGCTCGGAGAGGGTGACGACGCTCAATCTCGACGTGGTCGGTGTCGACGGTGAGCGGGGGCTCCTCCTCCTCGGTGGTGCGGTCCCCGGTCCCAGAGGCTCCCTCGTCCTGGTCAGGGAGGCGGTTAAGGGCAATGGCTGACGTCAAGGCCCCTCTCTACAGGGCCGACGGCTCCCGGAGCGGGGAGATCAAACTGGACGCGGAGGTCTTCGGGATCGAGCCGAACCTCGACGTGCTCCACCAGGTGGTCACCGCTCAGCTCGCCGCGGCCCGGAGGGGGACCGCCAGCTCGAAGACGAGGGGCGAGGTGCGTGGCGGTGGTCGGAAGCCATGGCGCCAAAAGGGCCTGGGCCGGGCGCGGCATGGCTCGATCCGCTCCCCCCAATGGACCGGTGGCGGAGTCGCCCATGGGCCCAAGCCCCGTGACTACTCACAGAGCACTCCGAAGAAGATGAAGCGGCTTGCCCTGCGCAGCGCCCTGTCGGCCCGCGCCTCCGAGGAGGCGGTCAAGGTGGTCGATGAGATCGACTGGGCCCTGCCCAAGACCAAGCAGGCGGCCGCCCTCCTCCACGCCATGGAGGTGCGGGGCAACACGGTCCTCGTGGTGAGCCAGCTCGACACGGTTGTGGGGAAGTCCTTCCGCAATCTGGCCGATGTCCGTGTCGTCGAGCCCGGCCATCTGAGCGCCTACGACGTCCTGTGGTCTGACACCATGGTCTTCACCGCCCACACCGTGGGAGCGGTTGGACGCAAGAGCAGCTACGAGATCAGTGACACCGATTTCGTGCGTGACGATGGCGAGGACCGGTGATGAAGACCTCCCACGACGTGATCCTGGCGCCGATCGTCTCCGAGAAGACCTACGACCAGATCGAGAGACGGAACACCTACACCTTCGACGTCGACCCACGGTCGAGCAAGGAGGAGATCAGGGACGCCGTTGAGAAGCTGTTCGAGGTCAAGGTGATCAAGGTCAACACCATGAACCGCCAGGGGAAGCGGAAGCGTTTCGGCTACCGGTACGGCAAGCGCAAGGACACCAAACGAGCCATGGTCACCCTGGCCACCGGCGACTCGATCGATTTGTTCGGAGTCTGAGATGGCAGTGAAGAAACGCAAACCGACCTCAGCGGGGCGACGCTTCCAGACGGTCTCCGACTTCGCCGAGATCACCACCGACCGTCCCGAGAAGTCACTCGTCGCCAAGAAGCCGAAGAGTGGCGGGCGCAACACCCAGGGCCGTATCACCTCACGTCATCGTGGGGGTGGCCACAAGCAGCGGTATCGCTTGATCGATTTCAAGCGGGACAAGGACGGGATCCCCGCTCGGGTGGCGACCATCGAGTACGACCCCGGTCGCAACGCACGTATCGCCCTGCTCAACTACGCCGACGGCGAGAAGCGTTACATCCTCGCCCCGCTCGGTGTGAGCGTCGGGGATCGTCTCAGCTCCGGCCACGGCGCCGAGATCAGACCGGGCAATGCCCTCCCGCTTCGCAACATACCGGCCGGGACCATGGTCCATGCGATAGAGATGAGGCCGGGTGCAGGGGCCAAGCTGGCCCGCTCGGCCGGCGCCAACGTGCAGCTGATGTCCAAGGAAGGGTCGCTGGCCCTCCTCCGTCTCCCGTCCGGCGAGATGCGTCAGGTTCCGCTCGACTGCCGGGCCACCGTAGGTCAGGTGGGCAACACCGAGGCCGAGCTGGTCAAGCTGGGCAAGGCGGGGAGGATGCGCTGGAAGGGGGTGCGCCCCCAGACTCGCGGCGTCGCCATGAACCCGATCGACCACCCGCTGGGGGGAGGCGAGGGCAAGTCCTCGGGTGGACGTCACCCGGTCAGCCCGTGGGGAAAACCCGAGGGACGGACCCGGAGCAAGAAGAAGGCTTCCAACAAGTACATCGTGCGGCGCCGCGCGAAGAAGGGACGTCGCTGATGGCCAGGTCGCTGAGGAAAGGGCCTTTCGTGGACGAGCACCTCGCCAACAAGGTGGACGAACTCAACCGTAGCGGGCAGAAACGGGTCATCAGGACCTGGTCGCGCCGGTCGACGATCATCCCCGAGATGGTGGGCCACACCATCGCGGTCCACGACGGGCGCAAGCACGTCCCGGTCTACATCACCGAGTCCATGGTCGGTCACAAGCTGGGCGAGTTCGCCCCGACCCGGACCTTCCGCGGCCACGCGGACAGGGCGTCACGGAGATGAGGGTGAGGGCTCACTCGAGGTACGTCCGTCAGTCGCCCTACAAGGTGCGTCGGGTGCTCGACCTGGTGCGGGGTCTCGGAGTGGAGGAGGCACGGAACGTGCTCCGGCTCACTCCCCGGGCGGCCGCCGAGCCGATCTCGAAGGTGCTGGCGTCGGCGGTGGCCAACGCCGAGCACAACCATGCCCTCGACGCCGACGACCTGGTCATCGCCGAGGCCTACGCCAATGAGGGGCCGACGCTCAAGCGCTTCACACCCCGGGCTCGGGGCCGGGCAACCAGCATCCACAAGAGAACGTGCCACATCACGATCGTGGTGGCCGAGAGAAACGACGGGAGGGACGACTGATGGGTCAGAAGGTCAGCCCCTACTCCTTCCGCATCGGCGTGGCCACCGACTGGAAGTCGAAGTGGTTCACCCAGCGGGAGTACGGGGACTTCGTCAACGAGGACTGGCGGATCAGGGACTACCTGAGCCGCGAGCTGGTCAAGGGGGCGGTGTCACGCATCGACATCGAGCGGACCCGTGACCGTCTCATCGTCGACATCCACACCGCACGACCGGGGGTGGTCATCGGTCGGAAGGGCGGCGAGGCGGAGCGTCTCCGTGAAGGTCTCGAGAAGATGACCGGACGCCGCATCAAGCTCAACATCAATGAGGTAAAGGACCCCGATCTCGACGCGGCACTGCTCGCCAGGGGTGTCGCCGACCAGATCGAGAACCGGATCGCCTTCAGGCGCGCCATGAAACGCGCTGTAGCCGCCGCCCTCAAGGCGGGCGCCGAAGGGGTGAGGGTGGAGTGCAAGGGGCGGCTTGGTGGCGCGGAGATGGGTCGCCGCGAGTGGTATCGGGAGGGCAGGGTCCCTCTGCATACCCTCAGGGCCGACATCGACTTCGGCACAGCCACGGCCAAAACCACCGTGGGCGCGATCGGTGTAAAGGTGTGGGTGTATCGAGGTGAGGTCGTGGAGACCGGGGTGTCGGGAGACCGCATCGCCGTCGAGGCCGATCTCGCCACCGGGGGGCCGGCCCGCCGCACCCAGAAGAGTCTCAAGTCACGTGCCGAGGAGGCAGCCGGTGGCGAAGCCAAGCCGCGCCTCATCGAGGCTGGTGGTGGCAAGAGACCGGTCGAGGCCCCGGGAGAGAAGCCGGGTCGTCGTCTCATCGAGGCCGGTGGTGGGCGCCGTCCCACCGCTGCCGAGGCCAAGGTGGCCTATGTCTCCGCCCAAGAGGAGCAGAGCGTGGTCCCCGAGCCGGCCGCGGCACCGGAAGAGACCGGTGGCGAGGAGGAGTGATCCGATGCTGATGCCGAAACGCACCAAGCATCGCAAGGTGCATCGTGGGCGGCGCACCGGCGTGGCCAAGGGCGGCACCCAGGTGAGCTTTGGCGAGTATGGGCTGCAGGCGGTGGAGTCGGGCTGGATCACGGCCCGTCAGATCGAGGCGAGCCGTATCGCCATAACCCGCGCCGTTCGGCGTGGCGGCAAGGTGTGGATCAACATCTTCCCGGACAAGCCGGTCACCCAGAAGCCCGCCGAGACCAGGATGGGCTCGGGCAAGGGGAACCCGGAGTTCTGGGTTGCGGTGGTCAAGCCGGGTCGAGTCATGTTCGAACTGGCAGGCGTGCCGGAGGATCTGGCCCGTGAGGCGATGAGGAAGGCAGGGCACAAGCTGCCGATAAAGACCCGCTTCGTCACCAGGGAGGAGCTGTGAGGACTTCGGAGCTCCGTGAGCTGAGCAACGACGAGTTGGCCGAGGCCCTCCTCGAGGCCAAAGAGGAGCGGTTCAACCTTCGCTTTCAGGTGGCCACCAACCAGCTGGACAACACCGCCCGGCTCGGTTCGGTGCGAAAGGACATCGCCCGCATCCTCACCGTGATGCGTGAGCGCGAGATGCAATCCGAGGAGAGTGCCCAGTGACCGAGAACAGAGCCCGCCGCAAGGTGAGGGTCGGCGTCGTGGTCTCCGACAGCAGGGACAAGACGGTCACCGTTGTGGTGCCGTCGGCCTCGAAGCACCCCCGCTATGACAAGATCGTTCGTCGCACCACCAAGTTCCATGCCCACGACGAGGCCAACGACGCCCATGTCGGCGACACGGTGCGGATCATGGAGACCCGGCCGCTCTCCAAGCAGAAGAGGTGGCGCGTGGTCGAGATCGTGGAGCGTGCCAGATGATCCAGCAGGAGTCCCGTCTCAAGGTGGCCGACAACACCGGCGCCAGGGAGGTGCTCTGCATTCGCGTCCTCGGTGGCTCTTCACGTCGATACGCCGGCATCGGCGACATCATCGTCGCCACGGTCAAGGATGCCAGCCCGGGTGGCACCGTCAAGAAGGGCGACGTGGTCAAGGCGGTCGTGGTTCGGACGAGAAAGGAGTCGCGTCGCCCCGACGGCACCTATATCCGTTTCGACGACAACGCCTGCGTGATCATCGACAACAACTCCCAGCCGCGGGGCACACGGATCTTCGGTCCGGTGGCCCGGGAGCTACGCGACCGCCGCTTCATGAGGATCGTCTCGCTGGCCCCGGAGGTGCTGTGATGAAGCTGAGGGCCGGAGACAAGGTCATGGTCATCGCCGGCAAGGACGCCGGCAAGGAGTCAAGGATCGCTCGTGTCTATCCGGCGAAGAACAAGGTGCTGGTCGAGGGGGTCAACACTGCCAAACGGCACACCAAGCCGACCGGGTCGACGATGCAGGGCGGGATCATCGACCGTGACATGCCGATAGACGCCTCCAACGTGATGATCGTCTGTGACAAGTGTGGTCCGACCAGGATCGGGCATCGTCTCGACGACACCGGGGGAAAGCACCGTGTTTGTCGCAAGTGTGGAGCCGACCTGTGACCTACCAACCGCGTCTCAAGGTTCGTTACCGGGAGGAGATCGCCCCCAGGCTCAAGGAGCAGCTGGGGCTGTCAAACGTGATGGAGGTCCCCGGTCTGGACAAGATCGTCCTCAACATGGGGCTTGGCGAGGCGATCAGTGACAAGAAGGCCATCGATGAGGCGGTCGACGAGTTGGGTCTCATCGCCGGTCAGAAACCGAGGGTAAATCGAGCCCGGAAGTCCATCGCCAACTTCAAGGTGCGTCAGGGCATGCCCATCGGGGTCTCGGTGACGCTGCGTGGCGCTCGGATGTGGGAGTTCCTCGACAGGCTCCTCGCCGTGGCGATACCGAGGGTGCGTGACTTCAGAGGGCTGAACCCCAGGGCGTTCGACGGGCGCGGCAACTACAGCGTCGGGGCGTCAGAGCAGCTGATCTTCCCCGAGATCGACTTCGACAAGGTGACCACGACGCGTGGGCTCGACATCACGATCGTGACCACCGCCGACAACGACGAGCACGGCAAGGCGTTGCTCGACGCCTTCGGCTTCCCCTTCCGCAGGGTCGGAGCCGAGGCATGAGGAGGGATTGATGGCCAAGAAATCGATGATCGCCAAGGCGTCCAGGAAGCCCAAGTTCAAGGTGCGCGGGTACAACCGGTGCAGCCGGTGCGGGCGGGCCCGGGCCTACCTGCGTGACTTCGGCATGTGTCGCATCTGCGTGCGCGACCTGGCCTCGCGTGGCGAGCTCCCCGGATTGAGAAAGGCTTCCTGGTGAGTGTGCACACCGACCCGATAGCCGACATGCTCACCCGTATTCGCAACGCGGTCGCCGTGGGGCACGAACGGGTCGTCATGCCTGCGTCGAAGATAAAGGTGGGGATCGCCCAGATCCTGGTCGACGAGGGGTTCATCGATCGTTACGAGGTGAACGGTGAGAGTCATCGGCGTCATCTCGAGCTGATTCTCCGTTACGGGGAGCGGCGGCGGCCGGCGATTCTCGGTCTCCGACGGATCTCCCGCCCCGGTCACCGGGTGTATCGGGGGGCGGCGGAACTGCCCCGGGTCCAAGGTGGCATCGGTGTCGCCGTTGTCTCCACGAGTCAGGGGCTCCTCCCCGACCGTGAGGCCCGGCGGAGACGTCTCGGTGGCGAGATCGTGTGTGAGGTTTGGTGAGATGAGCCGTATCGGGAAGATGCCGGTTGCGGTCCCCGCCGGGGTGGAGGTCGAGGTGGAGGGGAGCACCGTGACGGTGAAGGGCGCCAAGGGCTCGCTGACTCGGGTGTTTCACGAGCGTATGAGCTTCGAGCTCGGCGACGGCGCCCTCATGGTCACCAGACCCGACGACACCAGCGAGTCGCGGGCCCTCCATGGTCTGAGCCGGGCCCTCCTCAGCAACATGGTCATCGGGGTTGCCGACGGTTTCACCAAGACCCTCGAGATACACGGGGTCGGATACCGGGCAGCCATGAAGGGCAACGACGTCGAGCTCCAGGTCGGTTTCAGCCATCCTGTTGTCTTCGAGGCGCCCGACGGCATCATCTTCGAGGTCCCCGAACCGACCCGGATCACGGTGACCGGGATCGACAAGGAGCAGGTGGGCCAGGTCGCTGCCGACATTCGACAGGTCAGACCACCGGAGCCCTACAAGGGCAAGGGGATCCGCTATCTCGGCGAGACGGTCCGTCGCAAGGCAGGGAAGGCGGGCAAGTGATGTCGGCAAACCGTCTAGAGGCTCGCCGTAGAAGACACGGCCGTGTCCGCAAGAGGGTGCGGGGCAGCGCCGAGCGTCCACGTTTGGCCGTATACCGCAGCAACCGCTACATCTACGCCCAGGTGGTCGATGACGTCCGTGGTCACACCCTGGTCGCCGCTTCGTCGCAAGAGCCCGATCTGAGGGAGAATGACCTCAACGTCGCCACCGCAGCCCAGGTGGGTGCCAGGTTGGGCAGTCGGGCCAAGGAGGCGGGGATCAGCGCGGTGGTGTTCGATCGTGGTGGGTACAAGTACCACGGGAGGGTCAAGGCCCTGGCCGACGCCGCCCGCGAGGCAGGACTGGAGTTCTAATGGCACGTCAGCAGCGAGCGGGCTCGGAGCAGAGCCAATACGACGAGAGGGTCATCCAGATCAACCGGGTCGCCAAGGTGGTCAAGGGTGGCCGCCGCTTCAGCTTCACCGCCCTGGTGGTGGTCGGTGACGGCGCGGGGAAGGTCGGCATCGGCTATGGCAAGGCGCGCGAGGTGCCCGCAGCCATACAGAAGGCGATCGACACCGCACGGCGGGAGATGGCCCCGATCCCCATGGCCGGCCAGACGGTCGTCCACGAGGTGATCGGGGAGCATGGCGCCTCCCGTGTCCTCATCAAGCCTGCGGCGCCTGGGACCGGTGTCATCGCGGGGGGAGCGGTCCGTCAGATCCTCGAGGCCGCCGGAGTCAAGGACGCCCTGGCCAAGTCGTTGGGGTCTCCGACCCATCTCAACGTGGCAAAGGCCGCGATGAACGGCCTGCGCAGCCAGCGCCGTCCTGACGAGGTGGCAAAGTTGCGGGGGAGACGGGTCGAGGACTTCGTGCCCCCCGGTCTCCTCGCCGCGTACAACACGGCAGAGGCGATGCGCGCCCAGCCGGGACGGGGAAATGATGGCTGATCGGCAGGTGAAGATAACCCTCACCAAGTCGGTGATCGGCGAGAAGCCCAAGACGAGGGCCACCATCGAGGCCCTCGGTCTGCGTCGTCTCCATCAGACGGTGACCCATCCTGACACGCCCTCCCTGCGTGGGGCGCTCCTCAAGGTGGACCATCTGGTGGTGGTGGAGGAGGGCTGACCCCCAAGATCGATGGAGAGATTTGATGAGTGAAGAGAAGAAGCAACTGAAGCTCCATGACCTGCGACCCGCCGCTGGGTCCAAGAAGGAACCTGTCCGGGTGGGACGTGGCGAAGGTGGGAAGCGTGGCAAGACCGCGGGCCGGGGCACCAAGGGCCTCAAGGCCCGCAGCAGACTCCGTCCCGGGTTCGAGGGTGGACAGACCCCATTGGCGATGCGTCTCCCCAAGCTGAGGGGGTTCAAGAACCCCAACAAGGAGGAGTACGCCATCGTCAACCTGGCCGCGCTGGGAGTCTTCGACGCCGGGTCGGTGGTGACCCCGGAGACCCTTCGTGACCGTGGTCTCATACGACATCGGGGCCGGGTCAAGGTGCTCGCCGAGGGTGACCTGGATCGTGCCCTAACCGTGAGGGCTCATGCCTTCTCCAAGGCCGCCGCGGCCAAGATCGAGGCAGCCGGGGGCTCCGTCGAGGTGCTGTAGGACATGCTCTCGATCTATCGCAACATGTTCCGGATCCCCGACCTCCGGACCAAGATCGTGTTCACCCTGGCGATGTTCGCCGTGTACCGGCTGGGGACCACGATCCCTGTGCCGGGGATCGATCTCGACGCAGTCCGGCTCTGGCAGGGCATGCAGGAGGCGGGTGGCATCTATGGCCTGCTCAATCTCTTCTCCGGCGGCGCCCTCGAGCAGTTCTCGGTGTTCGCCCTCGGGATCATCCCCTACATCACGGCCTCGATCATCATGCAGCTGCTCACCGTGGTCATACCCCGGCTCCGCACCCTCCAGGAGGAGGGTGAGTCGGGTCGCAAGGTGATCACCCAGTGGACCCGCTATCTGACGGTCATCCTGGCTCTCATCCAGGCGACGGGGTTCACCTTCCTCTTCCACTCGGGGAGATTCACCGCCGGGATCGACCTGATCCCCAACTACACGCCGGGGCGGGTGATCCTCATCGTCCTCACGATGACCGCCGGCACGGCGATGGTGATGTGGCTCGGCGAGTTGATAACCCAGAGGGGGGTCGGCAACGGGATGTCCCTGATCATCTTCGTCTCCATCCTCAGCCAGTTCCCCTTCATCTTCGGCCAGCTATGGAGTCAGACCGTGGCGGTGGGGCTGCCGGTGCGGTTCGTGGTGATCGTCGCCGTCTTCCTGGCGATGATCGTGTCGATCATCTTCATCGACCAGGGACAGCGGCGCATCCCCATCTCGTTCGCCAAGAGGGTGCGGGGGCGACGGGTCCTCGGCGGCCAGTCGACATACATCCCCCTCAAGGTCAACACCTCCGGGGTGATCCCCGTGATCTTCGCCACCTCCGTCCTCCTCATCCCCAGTCTGATCATCACCGCCATCCCGTCCGACGCGGCGTGGATCCAGGCGATCTACCGGTGGATCAACACCAACCTGGGGGCAGGTCAGGCCGGGGTGAGCTGGTGGTACATCGCCATCCTGTTCGCCCTGATCGTCTTCTTCACCTACTTCTACACGGCCATACAGTTCGATCCCGAGCAGCAGGCCGAGATGATCCAACGTCAGGGTGGGTTCATCCCCGGTGTCCGGCCCGGCCGCCAGACGGCGAGACATCTGGCTCACATCCTCAACAGGATCACGCTTCCCGGCTCTCTGTTCCTGGCGACCATCGCCGTACTGCCAGCCATCGCCGGGGCGGTCTGGGGCATCCAGATCGCCTTCTCCGGGGTTTCGATCCTGATCGTGGTCGGGGTGGCGCTGGAGACCATGAAACAGATCGAGTCCCAGCTCACCATGCGGAACTACGAAGGCATCCTGACGTGATCTCCGCTGAATGAGGATGCTCTTCATCGGACCACCCGGGGCCGGTAAGGGGACCCAGGCAGCGTTGGTCGCCCACCGTCTCGGGGTCCCCCACGTCTCCACCGGGGAGATGTTTCGGGAGCATGTGTCGAGGGGGACCGATCTGGGCCGTCGTGTCGCCGCGATCATGGAGGCCGGTGAGTACGTTCCCGACGAGGTCACGGTGGCGATGCTTGAAGACCGCATCAACCAACCGGACGCCGAGAACGGCTTCATCCTCGACGGGTTCCCCCGCACCGCGGGACAGGTCTGCTCGCTCGACGCCCTGATCGGCGCCCATGGGCTCGACAGGGTTGTGGTCTTCGACGTCCCGGAGGAGGAGCTGGTGCGACGTCTCGCTTCGCGGGGCCGTGCCGACGACAGCGAGGAGACCATCCTCAACCGGCTGGCCGTCTACACAGAGCAGACCCAGCCCCTGCTCGACATCTACGATGGTCGTGGGGTGACGGTCGTCGTCGACGGTGTCGGCGAGGTCGACGTGGTGACCGCCCGCATCCTCCACGCCTTGGAAGAGGGCCTGTCGGAGGTTCCGACGTGATCACCATCAAGAGCAGACGCGAGTTCGAGAAGATGGCAAGGGCCGGCGCCGCGATCGCCGCCGTCCACGAGGCGGTTGGGGAGGCGGTGCGTGCCGGTGTCAGTCTCCTCGAGCTGGAGGAGATAGGGGCCCGGGTCATCGCCCGGCATGGCTGCACCCCATCGTTCCTCGGCTATCTCGGCAGCTATCCGGCAACGCTGTGTCTCTCCCCAAACGACGTCATCGTCCATGGGATACCCAATGAGCACCGTCTCGAGGAGGGGGACATCCTCTCCATCGACGCCGGTGCCGTCTATGAGGGTTTTCATGGCGACGCGGCGATCACCATCGGTGTCGGCGTGGTGGCCCCCGAGACGCAACGGCTGATCGATGCCACCAGGGAGGGGATGTGGGCCGGGATCACGATGGTGCGTCGGGGGAGCCGGCTCGGTGACATCGGATCCGCCATCGCCGAAGTCGGCCGGGCCCATGGTTATGGGGTGGTCGAGGAGTATGTCGGACACGGCATCGGCAGGGCTATGCACGAGGAGCCCCAGGTCCCCAATTACGGGACTCCCGGCAAGGGTCTCCGTCTCCGGGTCGGCATGTCCCTCTGCATCGAGCCCATGTTCAACATGGGGGGTCGTCAGACCAAGGTCGACTCCGATGGTTGGACGGTGCGCACCGCAGACGGGTCCTTGTCCGCCCACTTCGAGCACACCGTCGCCATCACCCCGGAAGGGCCGATGATCTTCACCGCCGATCGGGAGCCGATGCCGGTGGGATTTGAGGAGGCCCCGGCTCGTGGCTAGAATCGGTGGGCTTCCGGTCGTTCTTACGCGGCCGGAAACAGGTACGGCACCGGGTTCGACACCCGAAACCACCCGACTCTCAGGTCTCTGGGCTGTTCCGCCCGGGGTGGTGCCGTGATGAGAACCGGAGCATCGATATGAAGGTCAGACCCTCCACCAAGAGGATGTGCGAGAAGTGCCGGATCATCCGGCGTCATGGTCGCGTCTGGGTGATCTGTCCCAACCCCCGTCACAAGCAGCGTCAGGGGTGAGCTGACTTGGCCCGTATCGCAGGTGTCGACATACCACGTGACAAGCGGCTCGAAGTCGCCCTGACCTACATATACGGCATCGGCCCGACGAGGGCCCTCGCCGTCTGTCATGAGACCGGGATCGACCCCGATACCAGAGTCCGTTCCCTGACCGACGATGAGGTGGCCAAGATCCGCCGTTACATCGAGACGAGCTTCCAGGTCGAGGGTGATCTCCGCCGCGAGGTGCAGCAGAACATAAAGCGGAAGATCGAGATCGGCAGCTATCAAGGGATCCGTCACCGTCGGGGACTCCCCGTGCGTGGTCAGCGCACCCACACCAACGCCCGAGCGCGCAAGGGCCGGCGGGTGGCCATCGCAGGCAAGAAGAAGGTCACTAAGTAGGAGACATGGCCAAACAGCAGCCAGGAGCCAAGAGGGTGCGTCGTCGGGAGCGAAAGAACATCTCCCATGGCCAGGCCCACATAAAGGCGAGCTTCAACAACACGATCATCAACATCACCGATCAGACCGGGGCCAGCGTCGCCTGGACCTCCGGGGGGTCCGTCGGTTTCAAGGGCTCGCGCAAGTCGACGCCTTACGCCGCTCAGGTGGCGGCCGAGGAGGCGGCTCGTCGGGCCGGCGAACACGGGATCCGCAAACTGGACGTCATCGTCTCCGGCACCGGCTCGGGCCGAGACACCGCGGTGCGCACCCTGCAAAACATGGGCATGGAGGTCACCTGGATCAAGGACGTGACCCCGTTCCCCCACAACGGTTGCCGACCCAAGAAGCGCAAGAGGGGCTGAGGATGGCCCGCTACACCGGTCCCCGTCACAAGGCCTGCCGCAGGGCCCGCACCCCGCTGTGTCAGTCCCGACGCTGCCCGGTCGACCGACGCCCCTACCCGCCCGGTCAGCATGGCCGGGGTCGGATACGTGAGAGCGACTACCTCATCCAGCTCAGGGAGAAGCAGAAGCTGAGAGTGATGTATGGGGTCCTCGAGAGGCAGTTCCGCCGCTATTACGAGGAGGCGGCGCGGCGTCAGGGGATCACAGGTGACAACCTCCTGACGCTGCTCGAGCAGCGGCTCGACAACGTGGTGTGGCGCTCCGGGTTGGCGGCGACACGTCCCCAATCGAGACAGCTCGTCAACCATGGTCACTTCCTCGTCAACGACAAGCGCGTCGACATCCCCTCGTTCCAGGTGAGCCCGGGCGACGTGATCACGACCAGGGACCGGAGCAAGGACCTCATCGTGATCCAGCACTCCGTCGACACCCAGGGCCGTGCGGTCCCCGACTGGCTGGAGGTCGACCCCATCGAGCGCACCATAAGGGTGCTCTCCCATCCCCGACGCGATCAGATCGACACCGACATCAACGAGCAGTTGATCGTCGAGCTCTACTCGAAGTGAGGTACCAAGGTTGTTGATGGTTCAACGCCCGCAAATACAGGAGGAAGTCCTCTCCGAGAACCGGTCACGGGTCGTCGTCGAGCCCCTCGAGCCCGGCTTCGGCTACACGTTGGGGAACACGATGAGGAGGACGCTCCTCTCCCGGATCCCGGGTGCCGCGATCACGTCGATCCAGATCGAGGGTGTGGAGCACGAGTTCTCCACCGTGCCCGGGGTGGTCGAGGACGTGGTCGACATCATCCTCAACATCAAGCGGATCGTGGTGCGCATGGAGGGTTTCGACGAGCACACCCTCTACCTGTCGGCGAAGGGCGCCGGAGAGGTGACTGCGGCGGATCTCAAGGTCCCTGCCGGGGTCGAGATAGTCAACAGGGACGCCCACATCGCCACCCTGAGCTCCTCGGGGAGACTCGAGATGGAGCTGACCGTGGCCCCCGGTGTCGGCTACCGCACCGCCGACGGGAACAAGACCGGCTCGTCGACCATCGGTGTCATCCCTGTCGACTCGATCTTCTCCCCGGTGCGCCGGGTCGCCTACCGGGTGGAGAACACCCAGGTCGGTCAGATGACCAACTTCGACAGGCTGGTCCTCGACGTCGAGACCAACGGCGCCATCGCCCCCGCCGAGGCAGTCTCCTCGGCCGGGAAGACCCTGGGGGAGCTGATGGGCCTGTTCGCCGACATCGGGGAGGGCCGTGGGCTCGACTTCGTGGAGTACATACCCGACACCTCGGGCTCACCGGACCTCGATCTCCCCATTGAGGCCCTCGACCTCTCGGAGCGCCCCCGCAACTGTCTACGACGCGCCCAGATCAAGACCGTGGGGGAGCTGGTGGAGAGGACGTCCGACGACCTCCTCAACATCACGAACTTCGGTCAGAAGAGCCTCGACGAGGTCATCGCCAAGCTCGACGAGCTGGGGCTGAGTCTCGCCGATGCCCCCACCGGCGGCGGTGGGTGATGCCCCGACCCAGGAAGGGGCCGCGGCTCGGCGGGTCCCCGGCCCATGAGCGGCTGCTTCTCGCCAACCTGACCACCGACCTGTTGATGAACGGCAAAGTGATCACGACGGAGGCGAGGGCGAGGGCGGTGCGACCGCTGGCCGAGAAGCTGATCACCAAGGCCCGCAACGGGGACGTCCACTCCCGACGCGTGGTCGCCAAGACGATCACCAGCAAGGAGGCGGTACATCGGCTCTTTGCGGAGGTCGCGCCTCGTTACGAGGACAGACCGGGGGGCTACACCCGGATAACGAAGCTGGGACCGCGCAGAGGCGATGGGGCCGAAGAGGCAATCATCGAACTCGTCTAGGCAACCACTCCCACCAGCACACCCAGCATCACGACTGCCACCCCGGCGATGAGCACGTGCATGGGGGTCATCCGCCCAGGTAGCCACTTGGCGGCCATGACGGAGTCGGTGTAGACGACGGCGCCGGCGAGGACCAGGATCAGACCGGTGAAGAGGAGGAGGCTCGAGATGATCCCCGGGAACACCACTGTGGCGGCGACCACAGCGAGGCAGGCCCACACCACGCGTCGTGTGAACACCCATGGGGGTAGCAAGGAGCCCCACTTTCGCTCGGCGGCGGAGATGACCGCGTCGACACGGCCCATCACTCCACCCGACCGAGGGGTCACCTCGACGGTCTGACTCGGCTTTGGCTTGGGCTCCTCGACACGCCGGGGGGGCGTCTCGCGCCTCGGTTGGCGGTTGGGCTCGGG
>JAKEHF010000112.1 GCA_022615295.1 Actinomycetota bacterium
AAGAGGGGCCAAGCGGACACACCACTTGACAAGACCCATTTAAAACCGTATTAAGACTCGAAGAAGGCCACTAAGAAACAGACCATGAAAATAGGCATCAGCGCAGCGAATCCCGGTATTCATGGTGGGGTTCGTTTCTCAACCAAGCCTACGCACTGCGATTTGGACATTCGGTAGTTCGCGCACTCTGCTCGCGGCATTGACTAACGTTTCCTTGTCTTCTGCGGACAGGATGTTCAGATCGCCACCAGGGCCAACGCCCGACGCTCCGAAACCGCGTAGGTCACATCGGCTGGCATGACCTCGTCGGCCCGCTGATCTATCGCCTTCTCCACAATCCGGGAGTCCATCCCGACCAGCTCACCCCACTGAGAGACGGTGGTTCCGTCGAGTGACGGCTGAAAGTGGAGGTGGCCGGTGCCTGTCTCCTTCTCACGTTTCCGTGTGTAACGACGATGATGGGCAACGAGACGACGAAGCTGGGCGATGTCATAACCCTGGTGCTCCTGGCGTGTCTGGTCGGGGAGACGTGCCAGCTGCTCGGCACGGTCGAAGCTGATCGAGCCGGTCGCCAGTTCGGTCTCTACGTCGGGTGTCTCGATGAGTCTTGTTGACGTCCGGCAGAGGCTGCGTGCGGTCTCATGTGACACGTCGGCCCTCGCTGCCACCCAGTCGACGATCGAGCGGTACCCGTCCGCATGATGGGTCTGACGGGACCTCTTCTCCCTGATGGCGGCCATCTCCACGGCTCTGGCCGTGGCGATCACCGCCTCGCTCTTGACGATCAGCTCCTCGAGCTGGTCCTCGGTAAGTCTCTCCCACTCCATACCCGGCAACGTACAACCCGGGTGTGACAAGAATCAGTGCCGTCGGCATTCCACGTCTCGACCGGCGGTGGTCCTCATCGAGATCCCCTGATCAGCCCCACCCGGTCCTCTGCAGGATCTCCTGTGCAACCTCGGCAATGGGGCGGTCCTCGAGGATCTCCGCCAGCTCGGCGATCACCGAGGACTTTCCCGAGCCGAATGGCCCGATCACCCAGGGCCTAGATCAACGGAACCTCGAGGGACTGGTGACTGCC
The DNA here is from genome assembly GCA_022615295.1 of Actinomycetota bacterium. Lineage (GTDB taxonomy): Bacteria > Actinomycetota > Acidimicrobiia > Spongiisociales > ZC4RG35 > ZC4RG35. Next base: position 1,082 of record JAKEHF010000112.1, read on the forward strand.
GGGTCGACACCGGCGGCCGCCAACTCGGGAGCCAGCTCTGAACCGGTGGCCAGGGAGGCCAGCAACGACCCATAGGCAGGCGAGGTCTGGATGCCGGTGCCACCCTGGCCGACGAGCCAGTAGAACCCCGGTGCGGTGGGGTCTTCCCCGATAACCAGGTCTCGATCGGGGGCGAACGTGCGGAGCCCGGTCCACTGCGAGTTGACGGCTCTGATCCCCAGGATGGTGGCCTCGTTGATTCTCTCGATCGCCAATGCCACGTCCTCCATCCTCGGACGTGGGTCCCCCGGCTCCTCCGGGACCTCCTCGGCGAGGGAGCAGAGGAACTGGACACCGTCGGGTTTGAAGTAGAAATGCTGTTCGGCCTCGACCGTCATCGGCCAGTGGTGATAGGCCTGAGAGCCGGGAACCATGAATGCGGTCCGCCGCATCGGCTGGAGACCGATCGGCGCGACACCGGCCAGGCCGGCGACCAGGTCGCCCCAGGCTCCGGAGGCGTTCACCACGACGTCACAGGAGATCGTCTCTCCGCCAGCGGTCGCTGTCCAGCCGCCGTTCTCTTGATTGATCTCGGTCACCGGGGACCCGTTGCGGATGTCGGCGTCATTGGAGCGGGCGATCCGGACGAAGGCCTGGTGGAGCCCTGCGACGTCGATGTCACGGGCTAAGGGCTCGTAAAGCCCGCCGGCGACCCAGTTCTCCCGCAACGCGGGGAGGATCTCGATCGCCCCTTCCTTGGAGACCAACTCCGACTCGGCCCCGGAACGTTTGCCCTGTTCCGCCATCTCCTCGAGCACCCCCATCTGGGCCTCGGTCCCCACCCAGAGCAGCCCACGATCGCTGAGGATGGGGGCGTCCACGGTCCCTTCAGGTGGGCTCTCGAGGAAGCCCCGGCTGGCCAGCGCCAGAGGTCGGGTCCCCTGTGCCCCATAGTTGATCACATAGAGAGCGGCCGAGCGTCCTGTTGTGTGATAGGCCAGGGTGGCCTCCATCTCGAGCAGGGTCACCTTCCCGTATGGGGCGAGATGGGCGGCGGCGGAGACGCCGGCGATCCCACCACCGATCACGACGAAGTCGCTCAAGGGTTGATCACGACCCTGCCCAGGGACTGACGATCGGCGACGAGACGGAGGGCCTTCGTCCCCTCGTCGAGCCCGTAGCGCCCGCTGATGGTCGGTCGGAGTGTCCCCTTCTCTGTCAATTCGAGGATGTGATCGAGGTTGACGCGGGCCCGCTCCGGCTCCTCGCTGGTGAAACGTCCCCAGAACACCCCGACGATGGAGGTTCCCTTGAGGAGGGGGAGATTCAAGGGGATGGCAGGTATCGGGCCCGAGGCAAAACCGATCACAAGGAGACGTCCGTTCCAACGCGTGGAGCGGAGGGCGGACTCGGTCATGTCACCGCCCACCGGGTCGAAGACGACGTCGACGCCGGCATCGTTGGTGGCCTCGGCGATGCCGTCACGAAGACCGACCCGGTCGTATCGGATGACGTGGTCGGCGCCCGAGGACTCGACGAGCCTCTGCTTCTCGTCGGTCGAGACGGCGGCGAGCACCGTGGCGCCTAGTGTCTTCCCTATCTGGACCGCGGCGAGGCCGACGCCCCCCGCCGCCCCCAGGACGAGAAGTGTCTCCCCGGCCTGGAGACCGGCTCGGTCGACAAGGGCGTGATAGGAGGTCCCGTAGGTCGAGGGGAGGACCGCCCCTGTGTCGAAGTCGATCCGGTCGTGGAGAAGCGCCGTCTGGGTGACGGGGACGGCGGCCCGCTCCGCCATGCCCCCGTGCCAGGTGAATCCGCAGACCCGGTCACCGGGCTCGAGACCATCGGCTCCCGCCAGCACAGCTCCCGACAGCTCATACCCGGGGGCGAACGGCGTCTCCGGGCGGGTCTGGTATCGCCCCGACACCATGAGGGTGTCGGCGTAGTTGACGGCTACCGAAGCCACCTCGACCAGCACCTGGCCTGGTCCCTGGGTCGGCTCGGGTAGGTCGCCGACCCGCAGGGCGTCTATCCCCGCGTAGTCGTCACAAATGAGGGCGCGCATGGGGCCAGCCTACGGCACCCACTTCAGCGCCCGCTCTGACACAATCCGCCGGTGCCCGTCGAACCGGAGCCCTCGGCCTTCGACCTCCCCGCCCCTGGCGCCGGCGACGGGGACATCATCGCGGTTGGCGCCGACCTCAGCCCGGGCACCCTCATCCAGGCCTACCGCAAGGGACTCTTTCCGATGAACCTCTCCGATGGCCATCTGGGCTGGTGGTCACCGGTGGAGAGGGCGATCATCCCCCTGGACGGTCTCCGCGTGAGTCGGTCGCTCCGCAAATCGGTGCGGAGGTTCACTGTCAGCGTCGACGAGGACTTCATCGGTGTGATCGAAGGGTGCGCCGATCCCGAGAGAGAGGGTGGCTGGATCACCGAGGACGTCGTCGCCGCATACGTCGAGCTGCACCGTCTCGGGTGGGCCCACTCCATCGAGATCTGGGATGACGAAGGGCGGCTCAGCGGCGGTCTTTACGGGGTGGCCATCGGGGGTCTCTTCGCCGGCGAGTCGATGTTCCACCGGGCCCGTGATGCCTCCAAGGTGGCCCTGGTGCATCTCGTGGTCCTCATGAACCAGGGGGGTGGCCGGCTCATCGACGTCCAATGGCTCACTCCGCACCTCGAGATGATGGGTGCGGTTGTCATCGGCCGTGACGAATACCTGGAGCGTCTACCCCGAGCACTCTCCGTCCCCGGGCCCTTCACCGAGCCCGGGGAAGGAGTCACTGTCTAGAGTCGCCGCGTGCTTGAGGGAGGCGCCAAGCGGGCGATAGTCGCCGGGGTCGACTTGACGGCCATGGGACGCAGGGTCGCCGAGAGGGCCAGGATCATCGCCGAGGAGCACCGTGCGCCCCTCGTCCTCGTTCATGTCATCGAGTCGGTCGGCGAAGCCTTCATCGACCCGGGCCTGGCCCGACTGCTCAGGGAGCGTCAGACACGTCAGGCCGACGAGCTGGCCGTTTGGTGCCGGGAGCGGAGCGACGTCGAAGTCCAGCTCGTGGTCGCCAAAGGGTCACCGTCCTGGGAGTTGGCGGGATGGGGGAAGACCTCGGAGCTGCTGGTCATGGGGTCGTCGACGATCGACGCCTTCACCGTCGGTCCGACGGCGCGTCGTGTGGCGGTCATGGCACCCACCCACACCCTCCTGGTGCGCCGCCAGCCCCGTGTCTCCTACCGGCGGATCGTGGTGGCCGTGGACTTCTCCGAGGCCTCCCGAGTGGCTGTGGAGACGGCGATGCGGATGTTCCCCCATGCCGAGATCACGGTGCTCTTCTCGCTTCCCACCCGGTTCGACCCGATGCTGGCCGAGGCCGGGTTGTTCGCCGAGGAGCTGGCGGCCTCCAGGGCGACCCGTCTCGAGGCGGCGGAGGACCGGATGGCCGAGTTCGTCCACGTCTGGGACGCGGACCTGCGCACCACGGTGGCCGACGGGCCCCCACTGGAGACCATCGACGAGGTGGTTCGTCGCCGTGGGGCCGACCTGGTCGTCGCCGCCAGCCGAGGGGCCACCGCCACCCGCATGGTCCTTCTCGGCACTGTCGCCGAAGGGCTCCTCGAGGCCGCTCCTTGCGATGTGCTCGTCGCCCGTGTGCCCTCGGCGTTCCGCCGACCTTGACCGTCAGTAATTGACGACAGTGGGGAGGGCCACTGTGAAGGTGGTCCCCGTCTCGTCGGTATCGACGGTGATGGTGCCACCGGTGCGGGAGACGATGCTGTGGACGGTGTGCAGCCCGAGACCGGTGCCCTTGCCGGGCTCCTTAGTGGTGAAAAAGGGGTCGAAGATGCGGGGGAGGGTCTCCGGAGGGATGCCGCCACCTGTGTCCGACACGGTGACCACCACGTCGTCTCCCTTGTTCTTGGCGGTGATCCGAAGAGTGCCGCCGTCGCGCATGACGTCCGATGCGTTGT
>JAKEHF010000113.1 GCA_022615295.1 Actinomycetota bacterium
GGGGGGCGGTTCACCCCCTCCCCCAACGGTCGTTCCACTCCCTGGGGGAGGAAAACATCTTCTCCCACAGCGAACAAAGCGAGCGTTGGGAGGTCGCCCCCACCGGCCCTCCGGGCCACCTCCCCCAACGGCCGATCCACTCCCTGGGGAGGAGACGCTCCCCTACACGATGCGACGATGGCTGGCCCAACGGGCCAGCTCATGACGGTTGGAAAGCTGGAGTTTCCGCAACACCGAGGAGACATGGGTCTCCACGGTCTTGATCGAGATCTCCAGCTTCCGGGCCACCTGTTTGTAGGCGTAGCCGCGGGCGATGAGCCGGAGGACGTCCTTCTCCCGGCTGGTGAGTTGGTCCAGCTCGGGATCCTCGGCGGTGGGGATGGCCCCGGCGAAGGCGTCGAGAACAAAGCCGGCAAGACGCGGCGAGAAAACGGCGTCCCCGGCGTGGATCCTCCGTATCGCCTCGGCGAGCTCCGGGGGGTCGATCGTCTTGGTCACGTAGCCCCTGGCCCCGGCTCGGATCATGGCGATGACGTCCTCGGCCTGGTCGGAGACCGAAAGGGCCAGGAATCTCACGTCCGGGTTGGTCTCGCCAACCGCCTGAACCACCGCGATCCCGCCACCGTCGGGCATGTGGACGTCGATGAGGACCACATCGGGGCCGTAGCCGCGTATCTCGCTGATCGCCGTGTCCACGTCGTACGCCCCACCGACTATGTCGAACTGGTCAGCCAGCTCCGCCCGAACCCCTGAGAGGAAGAGACGATGGTCGTCGACCAGGTAGACCCTCGTGGTCATCGGTTCACCGGCATCGTCATCATCACCTCGGTGCCCTCGCCGGGCTCGCTCATCAGCTTGACCACTCCGCCCGCCCTCTCCACGCGGGCCCGGATGGAATTCGCAATCCCCATCCGGTCCCGGCTCACGGCATCGAGGTCAAATCCCTTCCCTTGGTCGGTGACATACACGGTGAGCTCGCCCCCGGCCGCCTCGAAGTAGAGGGAGACTCTCTGCGCCCCCGAGTGCTTGGCGGCGTTGACCATCGCCTCCGTGGCCGCCCCAACCAGGGACTTGGTGGTCTCGTCGAGCGGATGGTCGCCCACGAAGACCACCTCGACGGGTACGCCATGGTCCTCCTCGACTTTCCTCGCCGACCTGCGCAGGGCGGTCGACACCATGTCGAGCCCCTCTGTCGGCGCCGAGCCATAGAGCCAGTCCCGCAGCTCGTTCTCCTGATGTCGGGCGAGCATCGTCATCCGCGCCGGATCGTCGCTGCGCTGGATCAAAGCGAGAGTCTGCAGGACCGAGTCATGGAGATGGGCCGCCACCTCGGCCCTCTCCTCCTGTCTTATACGCTCGCTCCGCTCTTTGGCGAGATCGGCGACGAGACGACGCACCCATGGCCCGAAAGCGACGAAGGCGCCCACCGCGGTCAGGATCGCCGCCATAAGAACCGAGGAGACGGCAAAGACGCTCCCAACGACGTTGGCAAAGATCGAGAGACCGCCGAGTAGGAGGGCGACACCGATGATGACCCTGATCCGACTTGGCCGGTCCACCCCGGGGTCGAACAGGGCGGCGAGTGGTCGGGGCGCGGTGCGGTCGGTGAGGGCCGCCGTCCCGAACGAAAGGGTGGCCATGGTGAGCACGAGCAGAGGGTGGGGCCACCACCCGAGGGCCCCGGTCAGAACCAACAGACCGGCGAAACCGACACCCAAGCCAACACGTTGCGTGGTGGTAGTGATCACCGGCTCACCGTCCTCGACCTTGTCGTAGGCGACGAGCCAGAGGGCGACGTAGATGAACCCGCCGAGACCCCAGACTGTGGCCATGGTGAGGAACGCCGCCCTGACATAGGCGACCCCTACTCCGAGACCGTCACCGAGACCGGCGGCGACCCCTGCGATGAGACGACCCGTCCTCCGTCGGACGAGTCGGAGAGGCTTTGACACCCCTGAATCATGCCCCGGTCGCCACGTGTATCTCAATGGGGGATGACCCTTAGGGTCCTCAGGGTGGTCTCAGGGGGGTCCCCAATGGCAGAGGATCGTGTCATCGACGCTTAATAGGGTCATGACGAACACGACCACGACACAACCCCCTCCCTCGATGACACCCGAGCTGATCAGACCCCTTCAAGGGAGGATGGTCGCAGGTGTCGCCGCCGGTTTGGCGCGTCGCTTCCAGGTGCCGGAGTGGGTGCCCCGACTGCTCTTTGTCGTCACCGCATTCATTGGTGGTCTCGGCGTGGCCCTCTATCTCGCCGGGTGGGTGCTGATGCGCTCCGAGGACGAGGCCGAGCCGATTGCCGGCCGCTTCTTCTCCAGCACAACCACCACCGGGGCCTGGATCGGAGTTGGCCTGGTGGTGCTGGCCGCGGTGATACTCCTCGACAGGCTCACCTTCATCTCGGGCGGGGTTCTCCTCGCCACCGCCCTGCTGGTCGTCGGGGCCCTGCTCTACTTGGGCTATCTGCCCTGGAGTGGGGGGGCTCGTTCCGCCAGAGCTCAATCGGCCGCTCCGACCGACGGGGAGAACACCGAGGCGAGCGACCCGGAGTCAGCGTCGGCCACCGCCACCGCGATGCCGTTGGAAGGGTCGACCGGATCGGCTCCACCGACGCCCCCACCGACGCCGACACCACCGATTCTGCCCCCGGTCGAACCGCGGGAGCGCTCCATCCTCGGGCGTCTCACCGTCGGGTTCGCCTTGCTCGGTCTCGGCATGCTCGCCCTTCTCGACCGTATCCCTGAGGTGCCGATCGATGCTGGCTTCCGTCACTTCGTCGCCCTGGCCATGACCATCATCGGTCTAGGCCTCCTCGTCGGGGCGGTCTGGGGCAGGGCCAGGTGGCTGATCCTGATCGCGGCTCTCCTCATGCCGCCTCTGCTGCTCTCCGCGGGAGGCGAGCTCGGCTGGGAGGGCGAGAGGTTCGCCTTCGACTACTCCCCCACCACGTTCGAGGCTCTCGAGCCCGAATACACCGCCGACGTCGGGGACATGGTGATAGATCTCACCGGTCTCCCCTGGGACGGTGAGGAGATCGAGATCGTCGCCGTTCTCGACGCCGGCAACCTGGTGATCCTGATCCCCGACGACGTGGCTGTCACCGGGGAGGCCCATGTCGACGTGGGTCGGGTCCAGGCCTTCGACGAGGAGACCGGTGGCATCAGCCGGCCCGCCCTGACGCTGGACGAGCCGGGCGACCTGGGTTTGGTGGACGTCGACGCCAGCGTCGATGTCGGCAACATCGAGATAGTCAGAGAACGGTAAGGAGCCGACACATGAAGACACACAGATTCGACCCCCTCTCGTTCGTGATGGGCCTGATCGTCACCGCCATCGGGCTGACGTTTCTCATCCCCTACGACCCGATCGACATCGTCGACCTCGTGTCCGACGTGGGGGCCTGGTTCTGGCCGGTGGTCCTGCTTGCGA
>JAKEHF010000114.1 GCA_022615295.1 Actinomycetota bacterium
ACCCTGGGCGCGGCGACACCACCCGAGGGATACTGGCCGGCAATCGCCGAGTTGTGCCGTCGGCACGGGGTGCTTCTCGTCGTCGACGAGGTGATGACCGGCTTCGGTCGAACCGGGCGCTGGTTCGGTATCGACCACTACGGGGTCCGACCCGACATCCTGGCCACGGCAAAAGGGGCTGCCGGCGGCTACTGGCCCCTGGGTCTGGCCGTCGCCTCGGGTGAGGTGCACGAGACTCTCGCCGGCGGGTTCATCCATGGATTCACCTTCTCCCACTTCCCCGCCGGAGCCGCCGCGGCCCATGCGGTCCTCGACCGGCTTGTGGCCGGCGGTCTGGTCGAGGCGGCGGCGACCAAGGGGGAGTGGCTTCTGGGGGCCCTCCGGGATCGAATCGGGGACTCGCCCCTCGTGGGAGACGTCCGGGGCATCGGTCTGCTCCTCGCCGTCGAGCTGGTGGCCGATCGGGAGACGAAGACCCCGTTCCCCCGCTCGGAGCGGATGGCCGAGCGTCTCACCGCCACTGCCCGGGAGCTGGGCCTCCTCGTCTACCCGTCGACTGGTTGCGCCGACGGGACTGACGGCGATCTCGTCATGCTGGGACCCCCGCTGGTGATCGACCACGACGAGATGGGCTTGATCGTCGACCGTCTCGGCAAGACCTTGGAGACCATGTGAAGGTCGTCTACCACCCCGACCACGCACACCACGACACACCAATCGTCACCTGGGTCGGCGTGCCGATCCACGGTGACGAGCCGCCGGCGCGGATGGAGTTGGTCCGGGACACCCTGGCCGGGCTGGGTCACGAGATCGTCACCGCCGATGCCCACGACGACACGATCCTGCACCTGGTGCATGACCCGGACATGGTCGAGTACATGCGCACGGCCCATGCCGAGTGGCAACGCTCGGGGTATCAAGGGGAACCGGGTCAGCCGAACGTCACCGCCTACGCCTTCCCCACCGAGAAGATGCTGCACGGGCTCCCCCTGCGCCGGCCACGATCCAGGGCGGCGTTGGCCGGGGTGTGGGCCATGGACACCACCACGCCGATCGGCCCCGGCACCTTCAGGGGAGCGAGAGCGGCGGTCGACATGGCCCAGACCGCCGCCGAGCTCGTGTTGGCCGGGGCGCCGTCGGCCTATGCCGCTTGCCGTCCACCGGGTCATCACGCCGGGCGTGGGTTCTTCGGCGGCTCCTGCTACCTCAACAATGCCGCCGTCGCCACCGAGACCCTGATCCACGGCGGGGTGGGGAAGGTGGCGGTGGTCGATCTCGACGCCCACCACGGGAACGGGTCCCAGGAGATCTTCTGGCGGCGGGGTGACGTCTTCTACGGGTCGGTCCATGTCGATCCCGCCGAGGGATGGTTCCCACACTTCGTGGGCTTCGCCGACGAGACAGGCGCCGACGCCGGCATCGGGTGCAATCTCAACGTCCCGGTGGCACCCGGCTCCGGCGACGACGAGTGGCTCGCCGCCCTCGACCGTCTCATAGAGGGTGTGTCGGGCTTCGGCCCCGATGTGGTGGTGGTATCACTCGGTGTCGACGCCGCGGTCACCGATGAGAACAGCCCCACGATGGTCACCGGGGACGGCTATCGGAGGGCGGGGGGTGCCGTGGCCACCCTGGGCCGTCCCACCGTGCTCGTCCAGGAGGGTGGCTATGACCTCGAGACCATAGGTGGTCTGGTGGCGGCCGCCTTGGACGGCTTCGAGAAGAGTTCGGCATGACCGTTCCCGATGGATTCTGGGTGGGCAAGGAGGAGCACAACGGCCCTCCCAGCATGGCAAGACCGGACGCCCCGGAGAGCCGGTGGGCCTGGGAGGCGATAGTCGCCGTCGAGCGGCCATATAACGCAGTGGTCTCCCCGGACGGGACCCGGGTCCTCTACACCCTGTCTCAGGAGACGTCGGACATCTGGGTGGTCCCGCTGAGCGGAGGACACCCCACCCGGGTCACCACCAACCGACCCCCGATGCCCTACTGGGAGGACGGCGCCGCCGCCTGGTCGCCCGACGGGGCGAGGATCGCCTACACGTCGAACGGCTGGGTGTGGGTGGTCCCGGTCGCCGGTGGCAGGCCACGGAGGCTGATACAGGCCCGGACCCCGGTCTGGCTCGACGAGGATCGTCTCGTCGTCGGCGTGACGCGTGACGAGGAGGACCGGATCGCCGTGGTCCGAGTCGACGACCCCTGGCCCCAGCCGCTCACCCCCGCCGGGCAGAGCTGCTCATCGTGGACCGTGGCGCCCGATGGGTCGGTGCTCTATCTGCGACATCCCAAACAAGACCGCAAGACCACCGAGATCTGGAGAGTGCGCCCCGGTGAGGAGCCGACCCGGCTCACCGGAACACCGGGGATGAGGGACGGTTGGCCCCGTCTTTCCCCCGATGGAGACCGTCTCGCCTTCGTCTCCGAACGGTCTGGATGGGAGGAGATCCATCTCCTCGACCTGGGTGACGACGCCGAACGCCGGCTGACAGACGACCACGCCGACTTCTCATGGCTCTCCTGGCACTCCGACGGCGCCCGTATCCTCGCCGTGCGGACCCGGAGGGGACGTTCCGACCTGGTCCTCATCGACGCGGTCGATGGCGCAGTAACGACGCTGAGCCCCGGCGGTGGCTGGTCGAGGCCGTCCTGGGCCGGCGAAGTCGTGGTCGCCGTCCATGAGGACCATGTCACGCCACCACGGCTGGTCACGATCGCCTCCGGCGACAGGGCCCTGACACAGCTCACCGCTCCCCCACCGGCGGAGATACAGGCGAGCCCCCGAGCCCCGCTCCGCGACGTCGTCTTTCCGTCGTTCGACGGTCTCGAGATCCACGGCCTCCTCTACCGCCCCCCGGACCGCACCGGGCTCGCCCCGGCGGTGGTCTACCCCCATGGCGGCCCCACCTCGGCGTACACCGACTCTTGGGACCCCCACGCCCAGTACTTCGTCGACAAGGGGTACGTCTGGCTGGCGATCAACTATCGAGGCAGCACCGGATATGGGCGGGTCTTCGAGCGGGCCAATCACGGGGTCTGGGGGGTGGACGACACCCGAGACTGTCTCGCCGCCTACGACTACCTGGTCTCCACGGGTTGGGTCGACCCCGACCGCGTCGCCATCTTCGGCGCCAGCTACGGCTCCTATATGGCGTTGTGTGCCCTGGCGTTCGACCCGGAGCACAGATACGCCTGCGGGGTCGCCAAGTACGGCGACTCGGACATCGCCATCAGCTGGGCCACCGGCGACCGGGTCGGCCGGGAGGACCTGGAGAGGATGATGGGGACTCCAGCCGAGAACCCCCGGGAGTACCGTGCCGGCTCACCCCTCTGGTCGGTTGCCGAGATCGAGCGCCCCCTCCTGGTGGCCCATGGCGAGCAGGACCGCCGGGTCGGGCCCGAGGAGTCCCAACAGCTCGTTGACGAGCTGCGCCGTCTGGGGAAGCGCTTCGAGTACGTGACCTACCCCACCGAAGCCCATGGTCTCCTCCGTGCCGGCCCCGAGCTCGACTTCTATCGGCGTCTCGAGCGTTTCCTCGACTGGCATCTCATGTAGACGGCACGGCCGGCCTCTTCGGGGTACATTCGTCCCGTCCTGAATGGAGGTTCAGCCCGTATGAGGCGCACGGTCGTCCTGATGGCGGTGATGCTGCTCACCGCGTCCTTGGTCCCTATGGCATCCGCCCAGGAGGAGGGGGTGATCCTCCGCATAGGGCTCACCCAGGACTGGGAGACACTCAACCCCACATCGGGATTCGCGGTCAGCGAATACGAGATCTGGAACATCCACTACGCCACCCTGACCAACAAGGCCGCCGACGACTTCTCCGTAACACCCGGGCTGGCCGAGTCATGGGTCGTCTCCGACGACGGTCTGACCGTGACCTACACCCTGCGCGAGGGTCTCGCCTGGTCGGACGGTGAACCCCTGACCGCCGAAGACATCGCCTGGAACATCAACACGGGCCGCGACCAGGGCTGGGACAACATGTACTCCACGGTCCAGAACCTGGACGCCGTCGCCATCGACGACCGCACCGTCGAGGTGACCAGCGCGGTGCCCGACCCCAAGCTCCCCACCCTGGACGTCTATCTGGTGCCGAGGCACATCTGGGAGCCGATCGCCACCGACTACGACACCGCCACCCAGTATGACGCCTCCGACTTCGTCGGCAGCGGTCCCTTCGTCGTGACCGAGTTCAACAAGGGCCAGTCGGTGGTCATGGAGGCCAACCCCGAGTTCTACGGCTGGGAGGGTGACCCACCCTACGACGGGATCGTCTTCCAGCTCTTCGAGAACCCCGACGCCATGGTTGCTGCCTTGCAGCAGGGTCAACTCGACGCCATCCACGGCTTCCCCGCCGGGTCGGCCGGCGCCCTCAGCGCCGACCCCGACATCGCGGTGGTGGCCGGCCAGCAGGGCGGCTTCGACGAGATCGCCGTCAACGGTGGAGCGGTCGAAGGTCAGCCCCACCCCGCCCTCCTCGACCTCGAGGTGCGCAGGGCCATCGGGTTCGCCATGGACCGGGAGGCGGTGATCGAGGACCTCTGGTTTGGCCTTGCCTCGCCGTTGGAGACGATGAGTCCCTCGGCCGACCCCAAGTGGCTCCCGGAGATCCCAGAGGAGAACCGGTTCACATATGACCCGGAGCGGGCCAATCAGATCCTCGACGACGCCGGTTACCTCGATACCGATGGCGACGGGGTCCGGGAGATGCCCGACGGCACCAACCCCATAGTCCTCCGTCATGCGGTGAACACCGATGGCGACCTCGCCGGGCCCATTGGCGATCTCTTCGCCGGGTGGATGGAGGACATCGGGATCGGGGTGACCCTGGAGTCGTACGACCAGGACGCCCTCTTCGGTGTGATCGTGGACGGCACCTACGACACCTTCTGGTGGGGCTGGGTGCCCTTCGTCGATCCCGACCCGATGCTCTCCTACTTCACCGAGGCCGAGCTGGGCAACTACAACGACGCCAACTGGTTCGATCCCCAGTTCGACGCCCTCTATCTGGAGCAGAAGGAGGAGCTGGACCCGGATCGTCGCGTCGAGATCGTCCACGAGATGCTGACCATCCTCCACGACGCCGCGGTCTACTTCCCCTTCTATCTCGGTCCCGACCTGCAGGCCTATCGGACCGACACCTTCGAGGGCTGGGTCCGTCAGCCGGCCGGCGTCGGTCCGGTGATGTTCTCCAACTCCTCACCCAGCTATGTCTTGCTGACACCGGTCGACGGTGCCGGCGCCGGCGCCGGCGGTGTCAACTGGGTGCTGATCGGTGGTGTCGCAGCCGCGGTGGTGGTCGTCGGTCTGCTGATCGCCGTCCGACGCCGGGGCACAGCCGAGGAGAGGGAGTGACGGTCTGAACCGAGACCGCGTCAAGTTGGGGAGGAGATGGCGGTTCGTCCTCCGCAAGATGGCGGGTTCCCTCCTCACCCTCCTCTTTGTCCTCGTCTTCAACTTCTTCCTATTCCGGATCGTCCAGAAGGACCCGATCGGCTCCCTCTTCCGCGGCCGCAACGTCCCCCAGGCGGTGATCGACAACCTCAGGGAGGCGTTTGGGCTCGACCAGCCGCTGCTCACCCAGTTCTTCCTCTACATGAGAGAGACGTTCTCGCTGAACTTCGGCGTCTCGTACCAAAGCCGGCAGCCGGTGTGGGACGAGATCGTGGCCGCCATCCCGGCGACGGTGGCCCTGGTCGGGGTCTCCGCCATCCTCTCAGCCGTGATCGGCACCGCGCTGGGGATCGTCGCCGCCTGGCGACGCAACACCTGGAAGGACCACGGCATCACCTCGGGGACGATGCTCTTCTACTCGATGCCCGACTTCTGGCTCGGCATGATCCTGCTGGTCGGTCTGGCCGTCGTAGTGCCCCTGTTCCCGGTCGGTGGGATAGTCGACGCCGGGTCGACGACCACGGGTCTGGCTCGTCTGCTCGAGCAGACGTATCACATGGCCCTCCCCGCCTTCACACTCACCCTCGCCTATCTCGGTGAGTACACGCTGGTCACGAGGAGCTCGCTCCTCGACGTGATGGGCGAGGACTATCTCACCGTGGCCCGAGCAAAGGGGCTTCGTGACAAGCTGGTGCGCAACCGCCATGCGGTCCCCAATGCCCTCCTCCCCGTGATCACCCTGGCGGCCATCAACTTCGGGTTCGTCCTCTCCGGCGCCATCGCGGTGGAGGCGGTCTTCTCGTGGCCGGGGCTGGGCAAGGCCACCGCCGATGCCATCAGGGGCCCCGATCTGCCCATGCTCCAGGGTCTGTTCCTCCTCTTCAGCGCGGCCGTGATCTTCTTCAATCTGGTGGCCGATCTCACCTATGGCTTCCTCGATCCCCGCGTGGAGGACATATGACCTCGATCGCCATGCAGCGACGCAAGGCGACCGCGGGGAGAGTGTGGCGTCAGTTCCGCAGCTCCCGTCAGGGGATGATCGGTCTGTCCGTGCTCGCCGTGTTCGTGATCGTCGCCCTGGCCGCACCCCTGCTCGCCGACATCAGGGAGCTCAACCCCGTCTTCGCCAGGGCACAGGGAAACCCGCAATGGGCGTCTCCAGATCAGTTCGGGCCCCTGGGAACCGACTACATCAGACGATCGGTCTGGGCCCAGTTCGTCTGGGGATCGCGGGTCAGCCTCTTCGTCGGCCTCGCCGCAACCGTGCTCACCATATTCATAGGGAGCGTGGTGGGGATCGTGTCCGGCTTCATCGGGGGCAAGACCGACGGGGCGCTGATGCGTCTCACCGAGTGGTTCCTCGTCATCCCCTTCCTCCCCCTGGCCATCGTGCTCGCCTCGATCCTCGGTCGGTCGGTGTGGAACATCATCTTCGTCATCGGGATCACCTCGTGGCCCTCCACCGCACGTCTCGTTCGCGCCCAGGTGCTGACCGTGAAGCAGCGTCTGTTCGTCGACCGGGCCCGCTCGCTGGGAGCCGGTGGCGGCCACATCGTCGGCCACCACATCCTTCCCAACGTCAGCGGTCTGATCCTCGCCAACGCCACCCTCGCAGTCCCCATCTCGATACTCACCGAGACCTCGCTCTCCTTCCTGGGTCTCGGTGACCCCGGAGCCGCCTCGTGGGGCAAGACCCTCGAGGAGGCGTTCGTCAACGGGGCGATGGTGCGCAACGCTTGGTGGTACTTCCTCCCCGCCGGTCTCGGCATCCTCGCCGTGGTCCTCGCCTTCACCCTCATCGGGAGGACCCTCGAGGAGATAGCCAACCCCAGGCTGAGTGGCCGATGACCGAGCCGCTCCTCTCGATGCGCGATGTGAGCGTCACCTATCACGGGTCGGGTGGCGCCGTCCCCGCCGTCCGCAGAGTGAGCCTCGATCTCGAGCGGGGCGGGTCTCTGGGACTGGCAGGCGAGTCGGGTTGCGGGAAGTCGACCCTGGCCAACTCCATACTCAGACTCCTTCCCCCCGACGCAGTGGTCGAAGGCCAGATCGTGCTCGACGGCAAGGACGTCCTCTCCCTCAGGCCGGGAGGTCTACGGGCGGCGCGATGGACCGCCGGGGCCATCGTGTTCCAGGGGGCGCTCCATGCCCTCAACCCGGTGCAGACCGTAGGCCGTCAGATCGCCGAGCCGATGCTCATCCACGGGACGGTGCCCGACGAGGAGGCGGCGGAGAGACGCACGGTCGAGCTCCTCGGTCGGGTCGGTCTCCCCGCCGCCCGGGCCGACTCCTATCCCCATCAGCTCTCCGGGGGCCAACGACAACGGGTCCTCATCGCGATGGCCCTCGCCTGCGAGCCGATGCTGCTCATCGCCGACGAGCCGACCACAGCCCTCGATCTGATGGTCCAGGCCCAGGTGCTTCGTCTCCTCGAGGAGCTAAAGGAGGAGCATGATCTGACTCTGCTCTTCATCACCCACGACCTATCGGTCCTCACCTACGCCTGCCGCGATCTGGCCGTGATGTATGCCGGCCGGATCGTCGAGGATGGACCCAGCTGGGAAGTCTTCGGTGGACCAGCCCATCCCTATACAAAGGGTCTGGCCGCAGCCTTCCCGACCATCGGCGACCCCTCCTCTCGAATGGCCCCCTCCGGTCTCGGTGGCGATCCGCCAATGCCGGGGAGTCTTCCCGTCGGCTGTCCCTTCAACCCACGGTGCCCCTATGCCACCGAGGCTTGTCTCGAGGCCGAGCCGGAACTGAGGATCGCCGGCACCGACCGGAGGGCGGCATGCATCCTGGTATGACCGCCATCGTCGAGGTCGAGGACCTCCATGTCCATTTTGGGGAGGCCAGGGCCGTCGACGGGGTATCCCTCCAGGTCCTGCCCGGCGAGGTCCTGGCCCTCGTTGGCGAGTCCGGGTCGGGGAAGACCACCCTGATACGGGCGATACAAGGTCTTCAGAAGCCCACCTCGGGGACTGTCAGCGTCGAGGGGCGAGTGCAGACCATCTTCCACGATCCACGGGTGCAGATGGTGTTCCAGGACCCGACCGGGGCCCTCAACCCGAGGCAGACGATCTACGAGATCGTCGCCGAGGGGCTCCGCATCAAGGGCACCGGCGGCGACGAGCGACATCTCGTGGCCGACGCACTGGCTCGCTCCGGTCTTCGCCCCCCGGAGCGGTTCTTCCCTCTCTATCCCCATGAGATCTCAGGCGGGCAAAGACAACGTGTGGTGATCGCAGGGGCCATGGTCATGGAGCCCCGCCTCCTTCTTGCCGACGAGCCGGTGGCCAGTCTCGACGCCTCGATACGCGGCGAGATCCTGGCGCTCATGCGACGTCTCGTCGAGGAAACGGGTCTGGCGATCCTGGTGGTGACCCACGACCTCGGGCTCGCCTGGAACATCGCCGACCGCGTGGCGGTGATGTATTTGGGCCGGATAGTGGAGACCGGGCTCGCCGAGGAGATCCTCGACCGGCCCCGGCATCCCTACACCCGGGCCTTGCTCTCCGTGGTACCGGAGACGAGGGAGATGGCACAGCAGATCCTGGTGGGAGAGATCCCGGACCTGACGAGGATCCCGTCCGGCTGCCGTTTTCACCCCCGGTGCCCGTTGCTCCAGTCGGACACCCTGGCACCGGAGATCGCCGCCAGATGCCGGGGCGAGGACCCCGGTCCGGTGCCACTCGGGGTGGGGGCCCACGCCGCCTGCTGGCCGGTCCTGAGCGGAAACTAGTGACCTTAGAGACTCATCGTCCCTGGCGGGCCAGGGTGATGGCGCGGCTCACCGAGAGGAGGGCGGCAACCTGGTTGAAGGTGAACAGATGCAGGCCATCGAACCCGAGACCTTCGCCCTCGCGGGCCAGATCCGAGATCAGACGGGTCGCACTGAATCTAGGACGAAGCACCCGGAGGAGCCCACGGTTCTTCGAGAGGAACCTCAGCGACTCACCGACACCGATGGCGCGGCTCACAGAGAGGAGACGGATGGCGTCGACGGCCCCGGGAACACCGACCCTGATCGGGAGGAGGACTCCATCCCGACTCGTGGCTCGGGCCCACTCGACGATGGGACCGGCGCTGAAGCACATCTGGGTAACGACATACGTGGCCAACTCGGCCTTTGCCCCCAGGGCCTGGCGAAGACGCTCGTCGGAGATCACCGGGTGCCCCTCGGGATACCCGGCGATGCCGATCTCCTCAAAGGGATGGCCGATGTCGTTCATGTCTC